>CAIRSA010000495.1 GCA_903881085.1 uncultured Acidobacteriia bacterium | reverse complement strand
CCGTCAGGGAGCGGTTGTCCGGGCTCAATCAGAATTCCACGCAAAGCGAAAATCGCCGCATGACATCAGGAGATCTGAATCTATTTTCGCAGGTTCATAATCATCTGCAAAGACAATTCGCGGCGGCCTGATAAAATACAACTGAAATGCCAACCTATAGCTGGAATGAGATGGAACGCGAGCAGATGAATCCACTGCTGGCGCGAAAAGTGATCCATGGTGCGAACACCACCATGGCGCGGCTTGAAATCGTGAAAGGTGCGGTGGTGCCGCTGCACCATCATGCGAATGAGCAGATGTCGGTGATGCTCACGGGCAAGCTACGCTTTGTGATCGATGGCGTGGAATCGATCGTCAGCGCCGGCGAGGTGATGGTGATCCCGCCGAACGCCCCCCACATGGTGGAGGCGCTGGAAGATTCACTCGTGCTCGATGTGTTCAGCCCGTTGCGGTCTGACTGGTTAAGCGGTGACGACGCCTACCTGCGCAAGTAAGTAACTTCATCCGCGCCGATGGCAAGTGCACCGTTCCGGTACGGGATCAGCGTGTTCACGCCATGGCCAAGTCTTGTTGATCTTCCACCCGGAAGCCGCACCAGTCGCGATGACGGACCATTGTTTTCTGCCACCCATAGCTTGCCGCGAACGCGCGCCAGGGCATGGGGAAAGTGCAGTTCGGCGAGCGGGACTTCGTTCCACAGTTGCTTCGGGTCAGCCGGCTTCTTGAACCGGACGACGCGGCCATGTTCCATCTCGCCTTGTGAGACGATCAGGTCCGGCCCATCGAGAAGCATGCGAAATGTCGCCGCTGCAGGTTCCAGGTGCAGCAAGTTGATGGCGAAAACCCGCCAGGAAAGTTCGAACGCAGCCGGGCTCTGCACCCAGTAGTTGCCGCAGAACAGATCAGGGAGGCCGTCGCCATCCACGTCGGCTATTTCGAGGCCTCCCTGGCGCGAAGCGGTGTAGATGGAGTAGATCTCGGTTGAAGGCCATACCTCATCGGGCTTGCCGCCGTATTCGTAAAACCGCACCTGCATGTGGCGCTGAATCATGAGCAAGCCCCGGCGTCCGAACAGTGTGGCGGCGCGGCAGTCGTGCATTTCCACTTCGCTATCGATCGGGTGGCTCTCCCAATTCGGCGCGCGTTTCCAAACCAGCTTGCCCAGGCCGCGGCCTTCCACCAGCACCACGTCGGTCAAGCCATCGCCATCTACGTCCATCAGGCAGCCGCCTTCGCCGAAGGGACCGGTGGCCACTGTTTGCCTGGCAAGGGACGGCAACAGCCACTTTTCAAGCCGATCGCCCCAGGTGAGCAGCGTGTCAGCGGAGAGAAGTGCACCGCCCGAGATTAAAAGGAAACCAAAAAGGTACACAACAATGTTATTCTACTTGCACGGTGCAGAGTTTACTCGAAGCTCTTAAGTCGGAAACTTCCCAGACGCCGCTCGACGTGCCATCGTTGGAGCTGGCGGCGATCGAATTCCCGTCGATCATCGTGCCGCATTTCGTCGAGATCCTGGATTCGCATGCCGTTGAGCTTTCCGAGCGCATCTCTGACGACATGGACGGCCAGGAGTACGTCCAGATCGCCAACGAGTATCTGTTCGACGAACTTGGCTTTACGGGAAATGACGACGACTACTACAACGCCCACAACAGCTGTTTGAACGAGGTCATCGCCCATCGTACGGGAATCCCGATATCCCTCTCGGTCCTCTACATTGAGATCGCCCGTCGCCTGGCAAAGCCGGTGTTTGGAATCGCGTTGCCCGGACACTTCGTCGTCAAGTACGATGACGGCGAGTATGAAACGTATATCGACGTGTTTCATGGCGGACGCCTGATGACGGCCGAGGAGTGCCTGGAACTGGCCGCCGATACTGCCGGCGTCGATGTTGCAGCCAATGCGGCTATCCTGGAGCCGGTGGGTAGCCGGCAGATTCTCATCCGCATGTTGAACAACCTGCGGTTGATCTACTTCCGCACGAAAGAACATTACAAGACCGCAGAAGTGTTAAATCTTCTGATTGAGGCGATGCCAGGTTCCGCTGACGAGCACCTGCAACGGGCGGTTGTGAGCGGGCAATTGCGGCGTTTTCGTGCTGCCGTGCGCGATTTCCAGGAGTACCTGCGGCTCGCCCCGGAATCCCCTAATCGCGGCGAAATCGAACGTCAAATCGAACTCATCCAGAAATACCTGGATCAGCTTCCAAAACCGCGCTGACCTTAGGAACCACACAAAAATAACTTCACATTGACTACGCCAGACCTCGTGGCGCGGGCACTCCTGCCTGCCGCGCCGAGATTCGTCTCCGCGCGTTCGTAAACCCTTCGAATCACAGGAGTCATGGCATGGGCAGGACGGCCCAACACCAAACGTTTCGACACGAATGTGGGCGCCACAAAAACCGGCAATGTAAGGGACATTGGAGTGAGACTCTGTGCCACGTCGATGGCTGCAAAGTTCTTCTTGTGCGGTGCCTTAGGTTTATTTACTGAAGGAACATGCTCTCGTGCGCGAAGCGACTTGGGCTAATTTAGCCGAGAGGTCCCGGAAATCGATCGGCTTGGCGATATAGTCGTCCATTCCAGCGATAATGCAGCGCTCGCGGTCTCCAACGAGTGCGTTTGCGGTCAGAGCGATAATCGAGATATTTCTGATCCCAGGTGCGCTGGAGGAACGGATTCTGGTCGTGGCCTCAAAGCCGTCCATCTCCGGCATCTGGCAGTCCATAAGGATCAGATCGAACTCACGCTCCTCAAGTGCGGCTAAAACCTTGCGTCCGTTGTCGACAATCTCAACCTCATGGCCCATCTTGGTCAACAGCCCTTCCACCAGTTTTTGATTGACATAGTTGTCTTCTGCGACCAGTATGCGCAAAGCCGGCCCGGATGAGGAGAGCGTTGAACCGGCAGTAGAGCTGGTGGAAGAAGTGACACCGCTCGAAGCCTCTCCCAGCGCCCTCCGCGCCAGCGCCTGCAGCTCATCTCGATGGATAGGCTTGGTAAGGTAATAGCGGACATCGAACTCCCTGCAGTTGGCGCTGAATTCCGATAGATCGGATGAAGTTAGCATCAAAATGGGTAGGCTTTCCATTGAGCCGCTGCGGCGGATTGCGCGAACCAGCGCAAAACCATCCATATCGGGCATATGAAAATCGGTGAGGATAAGATCGAACGGTACGCCCGCCTGGTTCGCTTCCAAAGCCAGATTCAAGCCCTCCACGGCAAAGCTTGCGGCCACTGGCTCCATGCCTGAACTGCGTGCATAACCGTTAAGAACACGCAGATTCGTCGGATTATCATCGACAATCAATACCTTCAATCCGCTCAAACTTCGATCCATCAAATTATCAACCGCCGCGCGCTCCGGACTGACGCCCAGAGGTATGGTGAGTTGAAATTTGCTACCCTTTCCAACCTCGCTGGTAACTTCGATACTTCCTCCCATGAACTCCACAAGCCGCCGTGTTATCGCTAACCCGAGTCCGGTGCCGCCATATTTTCTGGTGGTTGCTCCATCGGCTTGGATAAAGGAGTCGAACACCTTCTGCTGCATGTCCGCGGGAATGCCAATACCGGTATCGGCGACGGTAATGGTCAGGTTGATTCCCGCAGCGCTCCGGTTCGCAACTCGCAAGGATACGGAGACTTCCCCAGAATCGGTAAACTTGATCGCATTGCCCACCAGATTCGTCAGCATCTGCTGAAGCCGCGTGGGGTCCCCAACCACGCTCTCCGGAACGTCCGGCGCTATATCGCAGATCAGTTCCAGCCTCTTTTCATGAGTACGCAGCGCCAGCATCTTCAGCAGGCCACCCACAGTGGACGTGAGCCGGAAGGGGGTGGAGTCCAGCGTCATCTTGCCCGCTTCGATCTTGGAGAAATCCAATATGTCGTTGATGGTGACCAGTAGATTCTGCGCCGAAAGGTTTACCAGATCCAGATGTTCGCGGGCCTCCTGGGAAAGATCCGTATCCAGCGCCAGCGAGGTCAATCCAATCACGCCATTCAGCGGAGTACGGATTTCGTGGCTCATGTTGGCCAGGAATTCGCTCTTAATGCGCACCGCTTCCTCGGCCTTCTCTCGCGCGATGTTCAGTTCGTGAGTCCGTATGTCGATCAGGTCTTCCAAATGGGCGCGGTGCATGTTCAATTCGCGATCACGATCCTGGATCTGCAACAACATGTCGCGGAAGCAATCGGTTAACTCACCCACTTCATCACTGGAAACACGCTCCAAATGGACCGCATAGTCCATGTTCGTCGAAACTTTCCGTGCGGCATCGGCAAGCGCAAGCACTGGATGGACCACGATCGCCGAAAAGTGCCTTGCCATTGCGAAGCCCACTCCCAGGGACAAGACCAGCACCAAAGCACTCAATCCGGCGTACTGCATCAACCTGGCGCGGACCTGCTGCAAGTCGGCCTTGATGACCAGCCTTCCCATTACCTGCCCGTCGAATTCAATGTTCCGCGCCAGCAGAATGGAATCGCCCTGGAATAGCATGACCGGGCCTCGCGTATCGGCAGGGGGATGTTCCTCCTTGTCGCGGACATAGGATCCAAACAGAGCACCGGAACTGGTATAGATTGCCGCGGCCAAAACGCGGGTATCCGCTCTTAATGCACTTAGATTCTCCTTTCCCGTGCGTACATCTCCAAAGCTAAGCGCGGCGGTTGAGTTAATCCCAATGGTATCTACTACTGATACGAGCTCATGAGCGAGATTTTTCTGCGCTTGAAAGTTTTCAAATACTACAAATGCAGATGCAAGAAGAAACAGAGTGATTGCGTTGGTGAACAGGACCACGGAGGAGACTTTAGCGCCTAGCCGCCAGTTGCGGAATCGAGTCATCGCTTGACTCCTTTCTCGCCTGGCTCCTTCACAATTCTCGCAAAGCGCAGCAGCTGCGAACGGAATTCAATATGCGCGCGTTCCGCAGCCACCACATTGATTTCAAAAGAGACTCTACCACTTTGTATGGACAGATTGACCATCCCGCCAATCTCAGCAAACCGTTCCGTTTCTCCCACCAGCAAAACAGGAGGGTGGCTCCAATCCTTGAGCCAGCCTTTGATCGGCTTTTCGCTTTGATAAGTAAGAAACACCAGGTCGCACCCAGCCGGATCGGTCTCCGGTTCCATGCGGCGAACCACGATCGCACGACCCTGAATGGACTTGCCTCGCACTGTGTTCTCCAGCGTGGACGTCAGCCTGTCCTTACCCAACACGCAAAACCGGAGCGGTGAGCTTTGAGGGCGGGCCGCATCGGCTGGCCAATGAACATACTGCGCTAACTGAAACAGGAAGGCGGTACGCACCTCATCCTCGTTCGCCGCGTTGACCCCACCCGCTGCTGGAGTAGCCAAAAGCAAAACAATGAAAAAGGCGCCGAGTTTTCCTGGATAATCCCCCCACCATTGGGTCATCGAAAGTTCCACCGCACTCCCAATTCCACACTTCTCGAAATCGCTCCGGGTGGGTAAAGAATGTTGCCCGCAAATTCCTGCTGGCGGGGCCGTAACAGGTTCTGTCCGCCTAAGCTCAATTCCGCAAGGCCACCTAACTTTCGCGCAATGCGGAAATCCATCCTGGAGTAGCCTGGAAGGTCACTTCCCGGTATGGACCCGATTCGATAAAAAGCCAGTTCCGACGTCCAACCTTTCCTGAAATCCCAGGATCCACGCATTTGCCATTGGTGCTTGGGAGTATAGGAGGAGATAGTGAAACTTGTATTCGGATCCACTCCGGGACGGTTGCTGCTCTGAGAAAACAGGGAGCTGTAGGAGCCCGTCAGCTGCAGATGTGGCGTCAAATCCAGATGCAGCGAAGCCTCGCCGCCCTGGTTAATCCCCGTCATTCCATTCGCCACGCTTGCCGGAATCGCAATCAACACTCCACTGGTGCCAGGCAAGAGAGAGACCTTGGAATCGTTGACAGCAAGTTGATAGTTCGCAAGCCGTTGATACCAATGCCGGTACATCGCAACGTCGAGGGCCAGTTTGCGGCCGAGCATCCACCGCGTGCCAACTTCCAAAGCCTTCAGCACTTCCGGCTTGAAAGCCTGGCTGCCATTCAAGACAATCTCTGTCTGTGCACCCCCCACCTTGCCGGTGGGAATTTCGACGTGGCTGGCATAATCGATATGCGAAGGGGTGCGGATCGCCTGTGAAGCTGCCAGCCAATAGCCCTGCTTTGTGGTCGGAGTCCACATCAGTCTGACGGTCGGCTGGAAGGTCATGCCGGCATGCGTGTAGTGCTCGACCTTTGCGCCAATAGTCGCGGTCAGTTTTTCCTGGACCAGCTCCCACTCGTCCTGCAGGAATCCGTTGTAAATGTAGTAGGTGGTTGACGCCGGAGCGAAAGAGAAAATGGGGCTTCCGGTGGTACCGATCTGGTCAGCCCGCATTCCCCCACCCGCCATCAGCGTGTGACGATCCGTCAGCGAATAGGAGTAATGGGTATCTAAATCGAAGGTGCGAACCGACGCTGTAAACGCGCCTCCATTCAAGCGGTTGTCACTGAAATAGGACTGGACAGCCAGCTCATTGCCGTCTTCCGTTGTGTGGTTCCATCTGCCCATAATGAACCCCACACTGCTGCCCGTTTCACGCCTTACGATTCCCTCCTGCCCAAGGGCGCCAATTTCAAGCGCCGGGACCTGGGAGGAGTTCTTTTCCATCTCTCCTTCCAGCAGAAGGGTATCCTGTTCCCCCAGTTTCCAATCCACCCGCATGCCGCCGCGGCCGGTACTCCATCTATCCAAAACTACTGCCGTGTTCGCGTGAGTCGTTTCACCCTGCAATGAATACTGGCTCCAGGCGCGCCAGGTGGCATTATCCGCGAATTTTCCGCCGTATCGGACAGTGCCGGTTGCCGGGTCCAGGTTTCCGCCCCTAAAGGAGGCAATACCGCCCAAGGTGTCTTTCGTGTGCTTGGTAATGATGTTGATTACACCGGATACGGCATTTGCTCCCCACATGGTGCCGCCGGGTCCGCGAATGACTTCTATCCGTTCGATGTCTTCCAACATCATCAACTGGTCCGTCCATAACACGCCGCTCACCAGCGCGCTGTAGATGGTTCTTCCGTCGACCATCACTAACAGCTTATTGCTGTAAATGCTATTGAAGCCGCGGATCCCAATTGCCCAGGTTGTGCCAGCGATGCGCGCAACCGTAACGCCCGGCGCTAACCGCAACGCTTCCGGCAGGCTGACGGCGCCGCTACGCCGAATGTCATCCTGCGAGATCACATAAACCGCAGCCGCCGTTCGCGAGAGCTTTTGCGGAGTCTTGCTGACAGAGGTTACCTCAACGTTCAGGAAATCTTCCAGGCTGAGCGAGGTTAGGTCGCGCTCCTGGGCTAGCAGGAATGCCGGTAAAAGTTGAAATGCGATCCTGAGAACGCAACTTGCGCTTACTCTCATGGATCACTTATCGGACAAAATCGCCGATTGGAGGAGGAGGCGGGGGTTACTTTTTTAATATGCGGTCAAAAAACTCGTCGACTCTGGTGTCAATTTCCGGTCCGCCAAAACCGTGCCCACCGCCCTTAACGATATGCAAAGAAGCCGGAATCCCAGCCTTTTCTAATGCTTGCAGGAAAATACGGCTTTGTTCCGTTGGTACCAGTGGATCCCGGTCGCCGTGCATGATCAGGAAGGGAGCCGTTTCTTTACTAATGTAGTTAATCGGATTGGCCTTGGCGGCCTTGTCTTTGTTCTGCTGAATCGGTGCGCCGATCAGCCACGATTCAGGTGACATTGGGGAGTCGTGGTCGATCTGGAATTTGATCTCGGGCGACAGTTTCTGGTGCTCAGCCATCTTAAGCAGGTCGGTAGGTCCGTAAAAGTCGATGACACCCTGCAACCGGGTTTCCGGGTTGCGGTTGCCCATAGTTCCCATCAGCGCTACCAGGTGGCCTCCGGCGGAATCACCCCAGGCAGCCACACGATTCGGATCAAGGTTGTACTTCGCAGCGTTTGCCCGCAGCCAGCGCACGGCGGCCAGGCAATCTTCGATCTGCGCGGGGAACTTCGCCACATCGCTCAGCCGGTAATCGATGCTGGCCACGGCGTAGCCGCGCATAAACTGGCGGATGATTGCCGAGTTGGCCTTGGTACCAGCGCGCCAGCCGCCTCCATGGACGGAAATCAGCAACGGCAGCGGTGTTCTGGACTCGGGAATATACAAGTCCAACAGCTGCGGGATCCCGCCGTTGCGCGCATATTCCACGTCGCGCAGCACTTGCACATTGGCCATCTGCATCACCCGGCGCGCTGCCAGAATGCCGCCCACGCGCTGGATTCCCGGCACAAAGTAGTTGTCGATGTAGTCCTGATCGGTACCGCGGAAGTTGGCGAGGTTAGCCCGCAGCATGACCGGCCGTTCGGCAACGGCGGCCGCAAAAGTAGCCCACACAGCTGCTTTTCCCAGACCGATGAGTTCCACACGGTCTTTGCCCAAATAGGCAAGTGCAGTGAGAATGTCCTGCGTGCGATTGGCATCGTCAGAGCGATGAAAGGTCAGGTAATGTTTGACAGTCGTATCCCACACGGTGTGAAAAGGTTCGATGATTAAAACCGGGCGATGCGCGGCAATGAGCGCTTTGACGGCGTCGGAATTTCGCGCTGCTTCGATGCCATCGGAGTGCACCACGACTGCCGGCTGTCCTTCGCCTTCCAGCCTGACGCCTTCCACGCGGTCCCCAACTCCTTTGCGCGAAAGGGTGATCCTCTCGCCGTTGCTCGCGCTTTCCACCTCCGAGGGCCACTCCGCGCCGATCGCGGTGGCCAGCCGCTGGCGAATCATGCGCGGATCCCAGCCGATGGCCTGCCGCCGGGCGATCATCTTCCACTGTTCAAACAACTGGTCGTAGTTCAAAGCCCCGGCAGGATGCTGGCGGCCGGCCAAGGCCAGCATGTCCTCATCCTTTTCTTCGCGGATGGTGCCTTCTTTTAGCGATGCGGTGTCATGCACTGCCAGAATCTTCTCCCCGAAGAACCGGTACATCGCTTCGCGGCTGTCTTTGTTGTAGTTGTGCGGCGCGGTGATCTGCACCATCGCCAGATTGGCCTCGGCATCGTACAACTTGTAAATATCGCGCAACGCAGGGTACTCAATCTTCGGCGTGTTCACCGTCCAATCGCCCGTGGCGGCCACCATCAACATCGGACGCGGCGCCATCATCGCGCCGATCTCCATGTTGTTTGCGCCCACGCGCAAGCCGGGCGCGTTTTCGCACGGCGAGCCGCCCTGCATGATTGAAGAAATCATATTCACCGGCGTGGAAAACTTCACGCGCTCGTCGACAGCCGAAAGCAGAAACGTCTGCGTCGCCCCGCCCGAAGCCCCTGTGGCGGCGAGGCGGCTTCCATCAACATCGGGCAGCGACTGAACAAAATCCAATGCGCGGATGGAGTTCCACAACTGCAAGCCCAGCGGCCCGAACGCCCACAGGTCCTCAGCCGGCCCACCGAAAGCATGTGGGGTCTGCGTGGTGTCGTTATACCCCACCATTTCATAACAAAAGGCCACGTAGCCCTGTCGAGCTAGCGAAATGCACCGTGCCGGAATGGAGCCGGTTTCGGTGTTTTCGAGGCGTCCCTTTTTCCAATGTCCATGTGGGCTTACCACGCCGGGGAACTTGCCCTGCTTGCCCAGCGGCCGGTACAGATTGCCACCCAGCCAGTAGCCGGGCAGCGTCTGGATCAGCACCTTTTCGATGGAATAATCGCCGCGGTTGAGCTTGCCGAAAATCTGCGGACTAAGCGGCGTACGGTCGGGCAGAATGTCGAGTCCGGCCGACATCAGAATCTGCGCCCGCAGTTGCTGGCGGCGCTTCTCCCATTCGGCTTTCGAAGCAAAGTGCGGAGGGTCAAAGTGCGTATTGGTGTCGGCGGCGCGTGAGTTGCGCACATCGGCCAGCGGGACTTCGGCGCGCAGAGACACTGCGGCCAGGGCGAGGACAAGTGCAAGCTGTTTCATTGATCGTGAATATATCGGGAATGAGCCCAGGATGCAAGCCGCTCTATGCGGCGGTGTGCAATGGCATCAGGATCTCTACACGCAATCCTGGCGAGGCATTCGCGGCGTGAATCTCTCCGTGGTGCAGCTGTACCGCCCGCTGGGCGATGGCCAGCCCTAGACCAACGCCGCCGGTGGAGCTGTCGCGCGAAGCGTCCACCCTGAAGAACGGCGAAAATATTTTACCCAGCAAATCATCCGGAACGCCTTCGCCGTAATCACGAATGGAAATCTCTGCACGCCCGCCGCCGGTACCAAGCCGAATGTCGACGGCAGCGCCAGCAGGCGAATGACGAATGGCGTTGAACACCACGTTTTCAACAGCCCTGCGAAGCAGTTCACGGTCACCGAAGATGGCCACGCCCGCTGCGGCGTCAACGTCCAGACGGACACTTTTCGGTCCGGCCTCCACGGCGCTGTCTGCCACCACTTCCTCAAGCAACTCGCCCACGCTGACAATCTCAGCCTGGCTTTCCAGGGGATCGCCTTCTACTCGCGTCACCTGCAACAACGCCCCGACCAAATTATCCAGTCTGCCGACCTCCTTGTGCAATCGGGCAACGGCGGCATCGCGATCATCCGAGGTCCTGGTCAGTTCAGCAGCAAATCTCAATCGGGCCAGGGGCGAGCGCAGCTCATGAGAAACATCCTGCAAAAGGCGGCGTTCTGCGGTGAGCAAGGTTTGCATGCGATCGGCCATCACATCGAAGGTGCGTGCCAGCGCGCCAATTTCATCGCCGCGCCGCGAGTTCACGCGAACCGAGAGGTTGCCTCGGCCGAATTGCTCCACAACTTTCGATAGTTTGCGCAAAGGCGAGGCCAGCCGAAACGCAAGCAGCCAGCTGAGCAGCGCGACCAACAACAGAATCGGCGAATAGTACGGGATGAGCGTCCAAAGGCCAATCGGCGCCTGGACTTCGGCCATAAACCAGTAACGGCCATCCGGCGAGCCGACGGCAAACGTCGGGACTCCGTTGGAGTTTTCAGGCAGCCTGACATGCTTCTGTGTTGCGGCCAGCAGGCGGGAACGGTCAACGCCTGTTGCCAGATCGCGGCCGTTGGCATCGGTGAAATAATGCTCCCCTGGAAAATACTGGCTCATTCGTTCCAGGTAGCTGGCTGCTGCGGCCGCCCCACCTGCCTCATACGCGGTGGTGACTTCGTTCAATTCAAATCGCAGCATGGAGCCAAGCGGGCCGCCGCGCATCTCCGCCCGGCGCATCACGTAGAACGAGATCTCAACAAAAGTGGCCAGCGAGACGAACAACATCACGAGGCCCCAAGCTAAAATTCGGGTGTAGATACTGCGCATTAGGGTTTCGTCTCCGCTGTTATCATGTATCCTTCTCCGCGTACCGTAGTAATCCGGACCTCGCCAGACTGTTCGAGTTTCTTTCTCAGGTGGCTGATGTGAACGTCTAGCGACCGCTCATACGGGGTCGCAGGCCGTTGGTACAACACCAGCGAA
Organism: uncultured Acidobacteriia bacterium; assembly: GCA_903881085.1. Classification (GTDB taxonomy): domain Bacteria; phylum Acidobacteriota; class Terriglobia; order Bryobacterales; family Bryobacteraceae; genus CAIRSA01. Next base: position 72,159 of record CAIRSA010000495.1, on the reverse strand, counting down.
AGTTCGTCCCGTGAGACAATTCTCCCGCTGCCCCGTGCCAATGCGTTGAGGATATCGAATTCGAAGCCTGTCAGTTCGACGTTTCGGCCCTGGATGGTCACTCGCCGCTCTTGCGATTCAATCCTTACGGCACCGATTTCCATTGCCTCCGCAGGCTTTGCCCGCGTGTTGCCAGAGCGGCGCAGCACGGCGCGAATGCGAGCCAGCAATTCCTCAGGCCCGAACGGCTTCGGCAAATAATCGTCTGCGCCGGCATCGAGCCCTGCGATTCGGTCTTGTTGCCCGGTGCGCGCAGTGAGCATGATGATCGGCACCGCGCTGCGGCGGCGCACCTGGCGCAGAATCTCGAAGCCATCCAGTCCTGGCAGCATGACGTCCAGCAGGATCAAGTCGAAACTGTTTTCAACTGCCCGCGCTAAGCCCCGTTGGCCGTCATTTACTGCTTCCAATGCGAACCCATGCAGGCGGAAAAAGTCCGCCATCAACAGGCATAGGTCGCGGTCGTCATCCACTAGCAAAATCGATATCACGCGTGTGTTCGCTCTCTTCAGTTGTACACCCGCAGGACGTCCTTGGATAGCTTTCAGCTGCCCATCTTTACAAAACTTAAGATCGATTTGCCGTGAATCGCCGTCAGACTGATTGTAGTGAAAATAAAATTTCTTCCCACTCTATTTCTAGGCGCCGCAGCCGCTCTGGGGCAAACCACAAGCACGGTCGGGACCGTGGCGGCGATCCGCCCCGAGGCCATGCAGGTGGAAATCAAATCCGACAAGGGCGACACTCTGCCATATCGGATCGATGCCAAGACACTTGTCCAGCGCATTCCGCCCGGCGAGAAGGACCTCAAAAAAGCCTCCGCAATTTCCATTACCGATGTGGCGATCGGCGACCGCGTGCTGGTCACGTCAACCCCCGACTCCCCGGCTGTGCGCCGGATTCTGGTGATGGGTGCTAACGAGATCGCCAAGCGTCAAGAGGCCGACCGGTTAGATTGGTCAGCGCGCGGAGTCTCCGGCGTCGTGACCGAGAAAAAGGGCAATCAGGTGACCCTAAAAATGCGTTCTATGACGGGCGAAACCAATGCCACGGTCACGTTGAACGAAAAGACCTCGATCAAACGCTATGCGCCTGATTCCGTTCGCTTTGCCGATGCGCTGGCGAGCAAGCCGAATGAAATCAACATTGGAGACCAGGTGCGTGCTCGCGGCGAAAAGAGCGCCGACGGCCTAGCCGTATCTGCTACAGAGGTAGTATTCGGATCATTTCAAACCAAAGCAGGCACGGTGACAGCTGTAAATGCTGAAACCGGGGAAGTTACGCTTTCCGAGCTGGGCACCAAGGCGACGCTGGTGGCCAAGGCAACCAAGGATTCCAGCCTGAAAGCTATGCCCGATTTTGCTGCCATGTTTGCTGGCGGCGGTCCACCCCCGGGTGGCATGCCGGGCGGCGGGGGCATGCCACCTGGTGGCCCTCCCACGGGAATGGGCGGTCGCGGCCCGGGCGGTCCGCCGGACATGTCGCAGATGCTCGAACGCATGCCGGCAATTCAAATTAAAGATCTGAAGCCAGGCCAAACTGTGGTCGTCTCCAGCACCAAAGGCAGTGTGGCTGACCACCTCACCATCATTACGCTGCTGGCAAATGCGGAGATGCTGATCCGAATGGCGTCAATGCAAGCGGGTGGACAACCGGGTGGCGGCCAACGTGGTGGCGGCGGATTGCCTGGTGGTGCCATGGGTATGCCCGGCGGTATGGGGATGGGCGGCATGATGGGTGGCGGTCTCGACCTGCCCGGCATGACCCCGTAACAAGAACGATATACGACAAGGGATTACTATGAAGTCATATAACTATAAGTGTGTCCTGCTGGCGCTGGTTGCCACAGGTATCGGGTTTGCCCAGGCACCGCAACCCTCCTTAAAAGGCGCAATATCAGATCCATCCGGCGCAATCGTCCCCAATGCGATGGTGCAGATCCGCGGACCCCGCGGCGAGCAGCGCGTCCGGTCGGGCGTGAACGGCGAATACGCCTTTCCTGCGTTGGCTGAAGGCAAATACCGCGTCCGAGTCATCGCCAAGGGCTTTTCCGTCACGGAAAAGGCCGATTTCGATATCTCGGCTCCAACCACGTTCGATGTCCAGCTCAACATTCAAGGGAACACGCAGGTGATGAATGTTGAGGAGGAGGCGAACCGGGTCTCGACCGACGTGTCGTCCAATGGAACGGCCTTGGTTCTGGGCGAGAAAGAGTTGGCCGCCCTGTCTGACGACCCCGACGAGCTGGCACAACAGCTCCAAGCCATGGCCGGCCCCTCGACGGGTCCCAACGGCGGGCAAATCTACATCGATGGCTTCACCGGCGGCAACATTCCGCCTAAGTCGTCCATCCGCGAAGTTCGCATCAACTCCAATCCGTTTTCGCCGGAATATGAGCGGCCCGGCTTTGGACGCATCGAAATACTCACCCGCCCCGGCAGCGACAAAATCCGCGGCCAAGCCTTCCTGCAGTACAACAAGGAAGCGCTGAATTCGCGCAGCCCGCTGCTGACGCAGGCCAAGCGCCCGCCCTACCAACAGAAGTTCTTTGGTCTCAACCTGAGCGGACCGATCAAGGAAGGCAAGGCCTCCTTCGGTTTCGATTTCGAACGGCGTAACATTACGGAAAACGCCTTCGTGCTGGCTACTACGCTGGACCAAAATCTGAATATCCAAAACGTAAACCAGGGCATCGTCACACCGCAGACGCGCACCAACCTTTCGCCGCGCATCGATCTGGCGTTGAATACCAAGAACACGCTCATCATGCGCTATCAGTTCACGGATATTTCGTACGACAAGGAAGGTGTCGGCAACTTCAGCCTCGCTTCCAAGGCGTACGGCCAAAAGAACACTGAGAACACGTTCCAACTCACCGAAACCGCAGTGCTCAGCGCCACGGCCATCACCGAAACCCGCTTCCAGTTTCTGCGTACCAACCTGACCAACAGCGGCGACAACTCGCAGCCTGCCATCAGCGTGCAGGGCGCGTTTGACGGCGGCGGCGCGCAGATCGGCAAATCCACTACGCTCAACCACCGTTGGGAGCTGAGCAACACTTCGACCCTAACCAAACAGCGCCACACCATCAAATGGGGCGGACGCGTGCGCCAGGTGATGCTTGACGATACTTCGGTCAACAACTTCGGCGGAAGCTACACCTTCTTCGGCGGCACCGGTCCGATTCTGGATGCGAACAACCAGCCAATCGCAGGAACCTCCACCGACTTTACGGCCTTGGAGCGCTATCGCCGGACGCTGTTGTTCCAAAAGCTCGGTTATTCCGCCGCGCAGATCCGCGCTCTCGGCGGCGGAGCCTCACAGTTCAGCCTCAGCGCGGGCACAGCGCTCACCTCGGTGAACCAGTTCGATATCGGCCTGTTCGTAAATGACGACTGGCGCGTGCGGCCGAACCTCACCGTCAGCTACGGCCTGCGCTACGAAGCGCAAACCAACATAAGTGACAAGCTGGATTTCTCGCCGCGCGTGGGCATCGCCTGGGGTATCGATTCGAAGGGCGGCAGTCAGGCCAAGACCGTTCTGCGTGGAGGCTTCGGCATCTTCTATGACCGCGTCTCGGAATCCAGCACGCTCAGTGCCGACCGCTACAACGGCGTGACCCAGCAGTCCTACCTGCTGCAGAACCCCGACACGTATCCAACCATCCCATCGCTCACATCGTTGAACGGCAACAAGCAGCCGCAGCAATTGCAGTTGCTCGACGCCTCGATCGTCGCCCCACGTACCTACCAGGCAAGCGTCGGCGTCGACCGCCAGTTCGGTAAGTATTTGCGCTTCAGCACGCAATACATCAACAGCCGCGGCGCGCATCTGGCACGGTCAGTGAACATCAACGCCCCTTACAACGGGGTGAATCCGTTTGGTGACCGGACGCTCCGCCTTGACACACAGTCCACCGGCTTCAGCCGCACCAATCAACTGGTATTCAGTCCCAACCTGAACTACAAAAAACTCTTCCTGTTCGGGTTCTACATGGTTGGTTTCGGCAAGAGCGACAACGAAGGCCAGGCTGCCGACCCGTACAACCTGCGAGCGGAATGGGGCCCGTCTTCCTTCGCCGATGTGCGCCACCGCGCAGTGGTTGGCACCAGCGTGCCGCTGCCATACAAAATCAGCATCAGTCCGTTCATCATGTTCTCTACCGGCGCGCCGTATAACCTCACCACAGGGCGCGATACCAACGGCGACGGCTTCACCACCGAGCGGCCTGCGCTAACGACCACGGCGGCCGCGAACTGCAAAGGCGGGGATCTGGCCTACGAAGCCGGCTTCGGATGCTTCAATCTGAATCCGGCGGCGGGCATCTCGACAATTAGTAGAAACTCCGGCCGCGGGCCCTCGAACTTCAACATGAGCCTGCGTCTGAGCCGCACCTGGGCGTTCGGAAACAAGGGCGAATCCGGTCCAGCCGATGGCGGCATGCCTCCAGGAATGGGCGGCGCTCGTGGCGGCGGCCCGCCTCCTGGCGGTGGAGGCCCTCCGGGCGGTGGCGGACCCGGTGGCGGCGGCCCACCTCCAGGGATGTTTGGTGGTAACAGCGGTAAAAAGTACAACCTGATTCTGAGCATCTCAGCGCGCAACGCCATCAACCACGCCAACTACGCGGCGCCCAGCGGAGACCTTTCGTCACCGTTCTTCGGACAGTATCGCAGCCTGGCCGGCTTCGGCCCGTTCGGTGGAAACAGCACGTATAACAGAAAGGTCGACATTCAGCTTCGATTTACTTTTTAGGAAGGTGATCCATGAAAAGAAGACAATTACTGTTCCATGGACTCGGGCTCTCGCTTTTTGCAGGCCGGTCCTTTTCCGCGAAGGATTTCTGGAATGCCAAGGCTGCCGCCGAATGGACCGATAAAGAGCGGAACCAAATCTTACATGCTTCGCCTTGGGCGAAGGAGGTGTCAGCGCAAATCAATATGAGCGGTATGGAGGCGCCTGGAGGAGGGGGCGGCCCACGTGGCGGAGGAATGGGCATGCCAGGCGGCGGTCCTCCTGGAGGTATGCCGGGTGGCGGTCCCCCGGGCGGAATGCCTAGCGGTCCTGGAGGCATGCCCGAAATGAAGGTCACCGTGCGCTGGGAAAGTGCGAAGCCAGTGCGAGAGGCACAAAGGCTGTCTGCCGATGCAGCCTCGAATTATGTGGTGAGCATGAACGGCCTTCCCATGATGGGCGGCGGCATGAGAGGACCCGCGGGCGGCGCTGCGGATGCGGATGAACGCCTGGCCCAAATGCAAGCGCGCCTACAGCAATCCACCTCGCTTACGGTGAAAGGGAAGGCCCCCCTCGTCCCGCAAGCGATAAACATGGATGCCAGCGGAAAGGGCGCAATTGTGTTTCTGTTCCCGCGCGAAGACCACCCGATAAAAGTGCAGGACAAGGAAGTTCTGTTTAATACCCGTATTGGACCCCTGGAGGTTAAGACTCGCTTCCCTCTCAAAGAGATGGTGTATCGTGGTAACCTGGAAATCTAGGTAGTGCGTCTTAACACTTCTTTACAATACTGCTATAACCTGCCACGCCAGAGCACGTCAGTGTTTATTAAGCACTACTAACAGGGGCCTTGAATGAATCTAAGATTATTGTGTGCGTCGTTGTTTGCTTGTTTGGCTACAGGTGCGGTCTTCGCGCAGGATGCCGGTTCACTGACATTAACCGTAGTCGATCCCAGTGGCGCCATGGTGCCGGAAGCGGAGGTCACCCTCACTGATGCGCTTCACGGAACCGTTACTAAAGTAAAAACACAGGCACTAGGCTATGTGATTTTTGATCCACTGAATCCCAGCGAATACACAATTGAGATCGTCAAGGCTGGTTTCCAGACCTTCCGCATGGAACATCTGGGCGTCAGTCTTCGTGACCGCCGCATGTTGCGGCTGCAACTGACCCTGGCCTCGGCGAAGGCAACGGAAGTGAAAGTAGTGGAGCGCTCGGAAGCGCCCTCCAGCGATGCGGGCCTTGGCATCACGCTGGAACAGCAGTACATTGAAAACCTTCCAGCCAACGGCCGCAACGTGGAATCGCTGATCTTGCTGACCCCTGGCATCACCTCCGCATCCGGCGGCCGCGGCGGCGAGGGCTTCAACTCCAACGGCCTGCGCTCCAACACGAATTACTTCACTCTTGATGGCGTGAGCTTGAACAGAGGCTCCCAGGGTGGAGGCGCCGGAGGCGGCGGCCCCTTCGGTGGAGGCGGAGGCCCTGGCCCGATCTCGGCGGGCGCAGGTGGCGCTACTGAGTTGATCACCATTGATTCGCTGCAGGAAATGCGTGTTCAAACCTCGGCCTTTGCTCCTGAATTCGGCCGCACCCCTGGCGCTCAGATCACCATGACCTCCCGCGGTGGCACCAATAACTATCACGGCTCGGTGTTCATGTATCTTCGCCGCAGCGAGTTCGACGCCAATGATTGGTTTGCCAACGCCGGCGGTTATGGCAAGGGCCAGGATCACCAGAACCGGCCTGGCGCAACCTTTGGCGGCCCGCTGATTAAGAACAAGACCTTTTTCTTTCTTTCGGTGGAAGAGTTGAAGCTGACCGCTCCGTACACTGTGATATCAAGTGTGCCTGATCTGGCCACGCGCCGGTCTGTCTCTACAGCGCTTCGTCCTTACCTGAACGCCTTCCCGCTTCCGAACGGTCCGGCTCTGCTGGGCGGCGGCGCACAATATCGAGCAGTTCTTTCCAACCCGTCACGCAGCGACACCGGCAGCTTGCGCATCGATCACGCGTTGACTTCCCGCATCAATCTTTTCTTTCGCTACAGCATCAATCCTTCTTCTTCCACACGTCGCGGTTCTGATATTTCCATACCGAATCAATTGACCCACCAGGACACGCACGCCGAAACAATAACCGGTGGAATGACCCGAGTGAACGGTGGCGGATCGATCAACGAACTGCGAGTGAACTACTCCGACAGCACCAACCGCGGCAATACGACCATGGATAATTACGGCGGCGCTGTGCCGCTGACAGACGCCACGGTGTTCCCTAAGGGTGTCACTTCAGCCAACGGATCGTTCAATCTGAACATCCTGGGTTTTGCCGGTTACAGTTACGGCGGTCATTCTTCCAACGGGCAGAAGCAGGCTAACGCGGTCGACACGTGGTCGAAGGTCGTGGGCAATCACAGCTTCAAGGTGGGTGTGGACTTCCGCAGCATCATGCAGACTACCTATCACAACCCGTATAGCCTGGGCGTAGCCTTCGACGGCCTTACAGTTAGTACGACGAACGCCTTCATCTCGGGCAACGCTCTCAACGGACAGGTAACCTCCAGTCTGCCGACTGTGTATCCGACATTCTTTAACGCCTCCATGTATGCTCAAGACACATGGCGCGCCACTGACCGCACAACTCTGACCTATGGCTTGCGTTGGGACGTTAACCCCGCGCCTTATGCGCGTAGCGGACCGAAACCGTTCGCCATCTCCGATTCCACCATCGCCGGTGTGACGCAGAACGATCCGATCTATCCAACAGTATGGACCAATGTTGCGCCGCGAATTGGCGTGTCGTATCTTTCCGACGACAGACCGGGCCACGAAATGACCTTCCGCGCCGGAGGCGGCATGTTTTATGATTTGGGCTACGGTGTAGTGGCAAGCGCCTTTAACGGCGCGCCCTTCACTGCTTCACACACGACCTCGCCGCTAAAGTTCCCCTTCACGACATCATTCCTCAACCCGCCGGCTCTGCCTCCTACGCGGCCGTACGGTCAGCTTACTGTTGGCCAGACCGGTCTTCTCGCTCCGCGAATCATCCAATACGGCTTCACGTGGGAAAAATTCTTCGGAGCGGGGCAGATGGTGAGCTTGAGCTATGTGGGAACTTCAGGCATGAACTTGATGCGCACCGAGTCCCACCCGTCGTTTTCAACTGCCTATGAACTGCTGCGAGTAGTTACCAACGGCGCCAGCTCTTCGTACAAGAGTGTTCAGATGCAATATCGCAAGCGCTTCACCGGACATCTTTCCACCCAGTTCAGCTACACACTGGCGAAGTCCACCGATACTGCGTCAAACGATGCCGGTTTCGGCGGGGGCTTCGCCTCCATCCTTAGCGCGAATGAAAAAGGATACTCCGACTACGATATTCGCCACAACATCAGCTGGTCCGGATCTTATCTCTTGCCCGGGCCGCAGAAGGGCCTTGTCGGCAATGTGATTGGCGGCTGGAGTCTGGATTGGAACGCTCTAGGCCGCTCGGCTTTGCCGTTTGAACTTTCAGCGGTCAGCTCCAGCACCAGCGCCACCTCCACCACCTCGACCGCCGCCTCCTCGGCAACTTCGGGCGACCCCTCAAAGGGGTTATTTGCACAGATCCGGCCCAGCACCAATGGGCTGCCGGTGTGGGTCTCCGACCCCAGAGTGCCCGGCGGCAAGAAGCTGAATTTCAACGCATTCTACATTCCCACCGGATACCAACAAGGCAACATGTTTCGCAACTCGTTGCGTGGATTCCCGCTGTATCAAGTTGACCTTGCATTTCGCAAGACCATCACGCTTACAGACCGGTTCAAACTCAATTTGGCGGCGCAGGGATACAACATGTTCAATCATCCCAACTTTGCCAACCCTTCCCCATTTGAAGGCGCAAACCTCTCCAGTCCTAACTTCGGCGTAGTCACGCGGATGGTAAATCAATCGTTCGGCGGCGGCCTCAACTCGCTCTACCGCTCCGGCGGACCGCGCTCCATGGAGCTCTCGCTGCGGTTACAATTCTAAACGAAGAGAAACGACATGAAAAAGATTCAATACCATATCGCCGGACTCATGCTCATCTGTGCGGCTGTGCCGTGCCTGGCTCAGGATGACCCCAACGATCTTTCCGACAAACGCCGCCTGACCTTCGGCATTCGCCTGGAAGCCTATCCGTTGAAGATGTTCAAGACGTCGGTACAGACCTCTTCGACCACCAAACCCATTGCCGATTACACCTACACTGGCACGACGGATTCACCCAAGGTCGGCCTAGGGCCGATCCTGGAATTCCGCATCACCAACCACATTTCCGCAGGCGTGGAGCTCCTCTACCACAACATTCAGTATGTGGAGAAAGTGGAAATCCGCAACGGCAAAAAAGATCCCAATGCCAGCAACGACGACCGTCTGGTGACAACGCTCACACAGACAACCCGTGCATCGACTTACGAAATTCCCTTCGTGGCCCGCTACTATGGTTTCCGCGAACGCGGTATTTTGTCCCATCTGTATGCAGTTGGTGGCGGGGCCTTCCGCCGCACCGGGCACATCCGCACCGGAAACGAAATCTCCAACGCCGACTCAACCACCGACTACAACGAGAAAGCTGCCGCGGCCACAAAAGCCAATCAGATGGGCGGAGTCGTGGGATTCGGGATGCGCTTCATCGATAATATCGGAATTCGTATCGCTCCAGAGATCCGATACACCCATTGGCAGGGTTATAACTTTAGCGGAACATCGTACAAAGCTGTCCAGCACGATATCCAGGGCGGCATCGGAATCTCGTTTTAGTTCTTAGCAGCCCGTGGCAGAAGTCCGGCAGGTGAAACCGCCTGCCCCACCGGAGGCTGTAAGTGATTAAGGTTCAATGGTGGCGCAGGCGGTTTCGCCTGCGAGCCTTCGACCTTGGGGACGTCTGCAACAGGCTATTCGAGGAATTGGTTGTAAACAACGTGGGTAGAGTTGTATCTCCACGTGCGGCAACACAGGAGGTTGCGTTGTAATGCGTGTAAACTATTCGGTTCATTTGCTTTTTGCCATGGCAGCGGCAACCGCCAGCGGCCAATCATCCATCACAACTATACTGGGTGGAGCACCGGAAGGCGTGAATGCACTTTCCGCGAGCCTCAACAACCCCACCGCGGTGGTAAGCGACAAGTCGGGAAACGTTTACATCGCGCTGTCCGGCGCACACCAAATCGTTCGCATCGATAGCGGCGGCCTGATCCGATTGGTGGCGGGCACTGGCCTTGCTGGAACGGGGGGCGACGGCGGCCCGGCAACCCAAGCCCAGTTGTCTCAACCTTCCGGCATGGTGCTGGATGCTTACGGCAACCTTTATGTCGCTGATTCCCAGACCCATCGCATCCGCAAAATCGACACCAGCGGAATCATCACCACGTATGCGGGCAACGGCAAAGCAGCATATGCAGGCGACGGCGGCCCAGCTAACCTGGCCAGCCTGAAATCGCCGAACGCCATGGCGTTTGATCGAAACGGGAATATGCTTGTTGCCGATACGGGCAATCATGAAATTCGCATCATCACTCCTGATGGCACTATTAACCCGTTTGCCGGCGACGCCACGCGCTCATCGGGTGGCGACGACGGCCCGGCTATTGGCGCTGGTCTCGATACGCCCGCCGGAATAGCAGTGGATGCCAACAATAACGTTTACATTGCGGATACCAACAACGAAGTGATCCGCATGGTAACCCCGGACGGAACCATTTCCCTCTTTGCCGGCAAGGCACTCGCTGCCTATCGTGGAGACGGATCTGACGCACTGAAGGCCTACTTCAATACGCCGACCACTCTGTCGTTCGATTCCAAAGGCAACCTGTACATTCTCGATCTGGGAAATGACCGTATTCGCAGAATTACCACCGATGGCATTATCAACTCCTATGCTGGCACTGGCCTGCGCGGAGCTTCCGGCGATGGTGGTATTGCCAAGGCGGCGAATATCGCGGCAGCGGGTATTTTCATCGACAACCGCGACAACCTGCTGATCGCTGACGGCACCAACAACCGCGTACGCATTGTGACTCCTGGCGATGGCGTTATCGACACTCTGGCTGGTGTTGGGCTTATCTCCTACAATCCGCGCGGCATTGTCGTAGACGGAAACATAATCTATTTCTCAGATACCAGCAATCACCGTGTGCGGCGCTTCAACTTGGGCACCGGGCAGATCGATCTGGTCGCCGGCAGCGGCTTCGGTGGATTCGCCGGCGATGGCGCCGATGCATTAGCCGCCAGCTTGAATTCACCGCGTGGCCTGGCCATGGATGCGCAGAAGAACCTGTACATCGCCGATTCTGCCAACAATCGCATCCGCCGCATTACCTCCGAAGGCTTCATCAACACGATCGTAGGCGACGGCACTTCCGCAACCACCGGTGACGGTGGCCTGGCCACGGTGGCGCAAATCAATAACCCGTATGACGTGGCGATTGACGCGGGCGGCTCGGTGTACATCCTGGAACGCCTCGGCCACGTGATCCGCAAAGCGACCGTGGGTGGCAACATCACGACCATTGCTGGAACAGGGACCCCTGGGACGAATGATTCCGAGACCGGCGTCGCCTTGCAGCAGAATTTGAATTATGCGCAGGCGCTAGCGGTGGACCGCCAGGGTAATCTGCTGGTGGCCGACACCAACAACGACCGCGTGCGCATGATCACCACCGATGGAAACATTAAGACCATCGCCGGCACTGCGGATAACGACTTCTATGGCGACGGGGGACCCGCCAATGCGGCGGCTTTGCGTGGCCCGACGGGCGTGGCGGTCGATGCGGCCGGAAACATCTACATCTCCGACACCATCAACGACGCCATCCGCATGATCACCCTGGACGGCAACATCAAGACGATTGCCGGTACGCCGGGTCCCAACGACCGGCCCACTTTTACAGGCGACGGAAGCCCGGCGACGGCGTTCAGCCTCAACCGCCCGAACGGCGTTGCGCCTGGACCGAACGGTACTGTGATTGTGTGCGACACCAATAACCAGCGCGTGCGCAAGATTACGCTGGGCAATTAGTGGCTTCGACTACTCCGCCCTTTTCGCTGGCGCGAAAATTCGGAGTCCGTGACAGCAAAGACTGGATTCAAAATCTCACGCGCGTGACCAGCCCGATTGACTGTCTCGTTGATCGCAACTATGTTGGGTGTCGAAACCGAAACCGCCACAGCGTGGCGAGATTTGGCTGTAACCCATTGATTCTACGTTCAAGAACCGCCACGCTGTGGCGGCTCGCCGCTCTGGCATGAGCGGAGCGGTTGTTCCTAGTGCCACGGGCAACTATCAATTGCTGATCAATCAGGCACTCAATGATTTCGTTGGCCGGAGCCGCTTGAGTAGACCTTGAGACATCCTGACCTCGAAGGAAAATAGCATGATCCAAAACCGCTTACTAACGTGCGCGGCTTTGGATCAATTGAATTTCCATTTCCGTGCCCAATTCCCTGTCGAGGTCAGGATGTCTAACCTTGAGGCTCGTAACTCCTGAACGACCCAAAAAACACATTTCGGAATTCGTGACAGCGACCACGACAACCTCTCCGATGCCCAAGCCTATCTGGATCAAAGGGAACAGCGTTGCGCGGATACTGCACTCGACGTCATTTTCAAAAAAAGATCACTTGAGCTGAACCGTTACGCCCGATGGACTGGAGTTGGTTCCTGCCGTCAGGATCAGTTCGGCGGCTCCGGAACCAGCGCCTGCAGGCACTACCACATTCACCTGCATGACGCCAACAACCAAACCAGGAGCGATGCCAGCGTACTGCACTTGAGCAGATTGTCCGCCAATTTTAACCGCTACAGGCAAGGCTGGCCTGACTAGAGGAGGAGCTGCGAGAATGCCGTCGGGCAAACCCGATGAGAGTACGCCTTCGCCCGTTGCATAGAATGTCAGGATGCTGCCCGCTGCGGCCGGGCTTGATACGGAGTTCAGCGTGCCATCCTGATTGGCCGCATTCGCAATACCTTTACCCGATGCATTGGCGGTGAAGATCCCAGGCGCGGATGCCAGCACGGGGAGACTTACAGGACGCGATTGGATTCCGTTGTACTCGACAATCACACTCACACTCTGCTGCGCGGCGATGCCGTACGGCACTACTGCCGCGAGTTGTCCGGCCGACGTATACACCATTGGTGCTGTCAGACCATTGAAGAGCACGCGTGTTCCCCCCAAAGCCTTAAGCACGAAGCCTCCGGTATTGAGGCGCAGAGGTGCAAGACCAGCCGGCCCCAAGCCGGAGCCGAATACTGTTACGAGCATTCCAGGTGCGACACCGCCCGTTGAGTAGCTGGCTGCATTGGAAATCCCCGCAGCCACAAACAAGGGCCTGGAAGCAGAGCTGACTGCGACGGTGGCGGTTCCCAAATTCGAATCAATAGAGCCATTGAACGCTGCATAAGTGATTCGATCGGGGCCTTCGAAATCGGCGTTTGCCTGGTAGACGATTGAGGATCCGGAGACTCTTGCCGTTCCACCTGCCGGTTGAGAAATGATGCGAAGAGTTCCACTGCCAGTAATCGTGATTGGTATGGTTGTGGCTTGTCCGGTTGTGGCGGAAGCCGATGCGTCCGCGACCTTTGCGGCGGCCGGCGCATTGCCGTTTCCACTCGCTCCGTTATGGCACGTGTAACAGGTCACAATGAACCCGCGGAACATCTGCAACGTGGTTGTCCGGTTCACAACAAGCGCCCGATTCGTGAATGATTGAGAGAGGACGGTTCCGCGATAGTCTGTGCCGTGGCAGCTTTGACATGGCGTGGCGTTCCTGGCGGCGTTGGTGTGACCATTGATCCAGGGTGTACCCACGGGATGCATGCCGTGCGGTCCGCCATTCGTCGTGGTGATTCCGCTTCTGTGGCAAGCTGTGCATTCGCCCAGAGCCCCGGCGTAACCTTGTGTATCAATATTTTGCAGATTGTCGTTTGGTTGCGAACTGATGGCTTCCGCGTGCGTGGAGCCATGGCAGGCCTCGCATTGCAGACCGCCGTGCCCGGACGAGAAGCGGTAGAGATTCAAGCCGGCGGCGGGTTGATTGGAGGTCGTGGCGAAGGTGGAATCGACTGCTGTGCGGACTGTCCCGTTCGCAATGAAGGCGCTGGTATTTCGAAGTTGGCCCTTTGTCGCAACCGCGTCTCCAGTATGGCAGGACTGACAAACCGGTTCCTGGAGCCAGCCTTGGCGGGCGGAAGCACCGACGGCGGTCATGTTGCCATGGCAGCTCTGGCATTGCATGGCCATGGTGCCATCGGCCGCAACGGAATTACCCATGGCACCGCGCAGGCATCGCGTTGTGGAGCCAGGGTGGCAAGTGTAACAGGCGGATCGATTCGTTGCGTCGTCGAGGCTTATTCCGGTAGCTGGATCAGGTTGGTTGGCATGCCAGGAATGCATGGACGTGGTGAGCGAGGGGATTCCGCTGATGCCCGGTGCTCCCAAAGCGTTGGTGGAATGGCATTGTGCGCAGAGTACAGGCTGGCCACCCAGAGCCGTTGCATAAAGACCGTCAGCAGAGTATCCGGCGGTCGTCAAGGCGCCCTGATAAACCTGGCTTCGCGCTTGTTTCTCGTCGTGCTTACGCAGGATATTCAGTTTGTAGTCGCGGTCAGAATTCGGATCGTTGACCCAGCCTTGCGCTGGTATGGCACTGGTCTTGACGCCAGAGGCGTGGCAGGCGCGGCAATCCATCTCATCGGAAACGGGCAGCACAATCCGGGTGCTGGCGATGATCGTCCCGCTGGCGTCGCGTGCCACCAGCTTCATCATGGGGTAGGTATTCTTGTTCCAGTTGTCGTCGTAGGGGATGAGCGGAATGCCAACTGCGCTGAACTGGTTGTAGCTCGCGTCGAAATTCATTACCTGCGGTTTGTTGGATGCACCGGGCATCGACGAGCCAGCCAGGCCTGTGTCGATCGGGAGGCCGGCGGCGAACATGCCGGCGAATGTCCAGAAGTTGGTTTTTCCGCGCGAGGTGGTGTTGATGCTGCCGTTGGGGTCAGCCATGGCTTCGTAGGTTATCTGCACCCCGGCTGAGCTCTTTACCAGTTTGCCTGCGGAATCGATCAGTTGCGCGTGGATGGTGTTGTACGGGGGGAGAATGGAGAACACGGAGTAATCGGCATCCATGCAGTGCATGCCGAGGTCGTTCCATCCGATGAGTGTCCAGGGTGTCGCTGCCGAAACGGCGGCGGGTTTGATTGTCCTCCAGGCGAGGACCATTGCGATTGTGATGAAGAGTGTAAGGCCTACAGATCTGATTGTCCGTTTAGTATTCATAATCCGATTGTCTCAGAGATCGAACCTCACCGGCTCATGCCAACTCGTCTTCGCGAATCTGGTGATCGTTGTGGGGCGGGTCTCCATAGGTGCTAATCAATTCCCTGACCACAAACAGTTCCCAAAATCCTGATATGCTCCATCAAGAGCCATCATGAAAACCCTTTACTGCGCCCTTGCCGCTGCGTGTCTGCTCACGGCCCAAACGCCCACGCCCGACGGAGTTGTCTCGCCAGACGTGCACCCCGACCGCACCGTCACCTTCCGCATCCGCGCCCCCAAGGCCGCGGAGGTCGCGCTCTACGGCGGCTGGATGCCCGTTACCGAAAGCAAGCCCATGACGAAAGACGCGAACGGCATCTGGTCTGTCACCGTTGGGCCGTTTGAACCAAGCGGCCAGCTCTACTGGTTCATCCTCGACGGCATCGCCATCGCCGACCCCGTCAATCCGGTGGTCAAACTGCGCCAGCGGACCTCGGCCAGTCTCGTTGAAATCCCAGGCTCGCCCGCCGCGCCGTGGGAGGTCCGCGACGTCCCGCATGGAACGGTGGTGACGGAGTGGGCCAAGTCGGCGCTGCTCGGGCGCACGGAACGCATCGTGCTCTACCTGCCGCCGGGATACGAAAAATCGAAGCAACGCTATCCGGTGCTCTATCTGGTGCACGGCAGTGGCGATACGCCGGATTCCTGGACCAACGCCGCGCGGGCGAATCTCATCCTCGACAGCCTGATCGCCGATGGCAAAGCCAAGCCCATGATCATCGTGATGCCTGCAGGCCACGCCACTCCGTTCGGCGTTCGGCCTGCCGAAGGGGCACCCTCAAACAACGAACTGTTTGAGCAGTATCTGACGAAGGAATTGATCCCGCTGGTGGAAGGCAAATACCGCGTTGCCGCAGGCCAGAAGAACCGCGCACTCGCCGGCTTGTCGATGGGCGGCGGCCACACCATCTATACCGGCTTCACGCACCCTGAACTGTTCAGCGCGCTGGGTCCGTTCAGTCCCGCAATCCCGCGAAAGTTCGAATCCAACCTCGACCCCAAAATGCCGAAGCTGTGGATCGCCTGCGGCGATAAGGACCTGACGACAAGGTACGACCGCGTGAAAGCGTGGGCCGAAGCGGTGGAGAAAGCAGGCTTGAAATCGTCGTTCCACACCTATCCGGGCGGACACACCTGGCCCGTGTGGCGGCAGAGCCTGACCGACTTCGCCCAGACGCTTTTCAAGTAATTTGATATGCTCATAAGGCTCGGCATTGCCTTATGAAACCGCATCTCTCCATTGCTATCCTCGCGTTGCCACTGCTGTCTCACGGCCAGCAGAGAGGCGAAATCGTGGGCAAATTTTGCACCGGCTGCCATAGCCCGCAGATGAAGGCGGGCGGCCTGGTGCTGAAGGACCTCGACGCTAACAACCTCGCCGCCAATCTCGGTACGTGGGAAAAAGTGTTGCGCCAGGTGAGCAGCGGCCAGATGCCTCCGCCGAAGATGCCGCGCCCCGATGCGACCGTTGCGTCTGGGTTCACGAAGGAGCTGACCGCCGCGCTTGATCGCAACGCCGTGGCGCATCCGAACCCTGATTCGATCCCCCCGCACCGCTTGAACCGCGCCGAATACAACAACGCCATTCGCGATCTGCTGGCCGTCGACACCAAGCCCGGCGAACTCTTTCCTGTGGACGAATCGGGCGACGGCTTCGACAATATAGCGGGAGTACTCGCCATGTCGCCGGCGCTGCTGGAACGCTACATCTCATCCGCGCGCGCCGTCAGCCGCCTGGCTGTTGGCGACCTGACCCGCAAGCCGGAAGAGGAAGCCTACAAGGGCGGCCGCGGCAGCAAATACCTGGCTAGTCCCGAAGACCTGCCCATCGGCGCGGAGGGCGGCCTGGCATTACAGCATTACTTTCCGGCGGACGCGGAATACGAAATCCAAATCGCTGCCGGACGCGGCGTAGACGGCGCGCCCCCACCGGCCGACTACAAGATCCGCATCCCCGTGAAGGCCGGACTGCACGAAATCATCGCTACCTATCTGGGCCGTTCGGCGAAGGCCGAGGCTGGCATGCGCGCCGCTGGTGGCAGGCGTCCGTTTGGTCCAAACGCCGGCCCGCGGCCGAAGCCCGCCGAATTGGACCTGCGGCTTTCCGGGCTCAGCCTGAAGCGATTCGAAGTGCCCGGCGATCCGCCGCCTGAAATCAATCGCGTGGTGGTCAACGGGCCCTTCAACGCAACCGGGCGCGGCGAAACTGCGAGCCGTAAAAAGATCTTCCTCTGCCGCCCGGCTTCCGCAAAAGAAGAGGATGCGTGCGCAACCAAAATCCTCACCAGCCTGGCGCGCAACGCGTTCCGGCGCGCGGTGACCGATGCCGACGTAAAGCCGCTGATGCGCTTCTACAACGCCCGGCGTCAGCAGCCCGCGTCGGACTTCGATGACGCAATCGGCGCAGCGCTTGAAGCCATGCTCGTCTCGCCCGACTTCCTCTTCCGCATCGAGCGCAATCCGAAAGTCGTCCCGCCCGGAACCAGTCACAAGCTCTCCGGCTACGAACTCGCCACACGCCTCTCGTTCTTTTTGTGGAGCAGCATCCCCGACGAAGAGCTGCTGAAACTGGCATCAACCGGGCGCCTGAGCGACCCCGCAGTAGTGAAGGCGCAGCTGAAGCGCATGCTGGCCGATCCGAAATCGGACGCCCTGATCCAGAACTTCGGCGGACAGTGGCTGTTCCTGCGCACGCTCGCCAACGCCAAGCCTGACGTCGAAATCTTTTCCAACTTCGACGAAAGCCTGCGCAACGCGTTCCAGCGCGAGACCGAATTGACGCTGGCCAGCATCTTCCGCAACGGCGGCAGCGTGCTGGAACTGCTTGACGCGAACTACACCTTCCTCAATCAGCGTCTGGCTGAACACTACGGAATCCCCAATGTCTACGGCTCGCACTTCCGCCGCGTCGATCTGAAAGATTCTCCGCGCGGAGGCCTGCTGGGGCAGGGTTCAATCCTAACTGTGACGTCGTACCCGAACCGCACGTCCGTCGTGCAGCGCGGCAAGTGGGTGCTGCAGAATCTGCTTGGCACACCGCCGCCGCCGCCGCCCGCCAACGTTCCGGAGCTGGAAGCGAAATCGAAGGACGGCGGACATCTCACACTGCGCGAGGCGATGGAAAAGCATCGCGCCAACGCCGTCTGTGCTTCGTGCCATGCGCGCATGGACCCGATCGGCTTCGCGCTCGAAAATTTCGACGGCGTGGGCAAGTATCGAACCACGGAAGGCGGCAAGCCGATCGACACAGCCGGCAAACTCCCCGACGGCAGTGAATTCAGCGGCCCCTCCGGACTGAAAAAACTGCTGGCGACGCAGCACCGCGAAGAGTTCGTGGAAACCGTCGCCGAAAAACTATTGATCTACGCGCTGGGGCGGGGAATTGAGCCCTACGACAAGCCCGCCGTTCGGACGATAATAAGAAAAGCGTCTGCTGACAACTACAGCATGGCTGCCCTGGTTTCGGCCATTGTTGAGAGCGTTCCGTTTCAGATGAGGAGGACGTCAGAGAAATGATCATTTCCAAGAAAGCGATCGATCGCCGTTCGATTTTGCGCGGCTTTGGAGCAGCGCTGGCGCTGCCGGTGCTGGATTCGATGACCCCCGCGCTCACTGCTGCCGCAACGCCGCCCACGCGGCTGGCATTCATCTATCACCCGGTGGGCATGATCATGGACCGCTGGACGCCGAAGACCGAAGGCGCCGGGTTCGAGTTCCCGCGTGTGATGGCGCCGCTGGAACCGTTCCGCGAAAACCTCAACATCCTGACTGGCCTTGCTCAGGTGCAGGGCCGTGCGCTGGGCGATGGCCCCGGCGATCACGCCCGCGAAGGCGCCACGTGGCTGACCGGCGTGCATCCGAAGCGCTCTGAAACGAATATCGGCTGCGGTGTTTCGGCCGATCAGATCGCAGCTAATGAATTCGGCAAGCAGACGCAGCTGGCCTCGCTGGAAATTTCACTCGAAGCCCCCGGCTTGGCTGGCGCGTGCGACCAGAATTACAGCTGCGCTTACACCAACACGGTTTCGTGGAAAACGCCGGTGACGCCGCTGCCCATGGAAGCCAATCCGCGTGTGATCTTTGAGCGGCTGTTCGGTGAGGGCGACAACAGCGATCCAGCCGCGCGCATTGCACGGCGCAATCAGGAGCGCAGCATTCTCGATTACGTCGCGGGCAGTATTGACCGCTTGCAGACCGAACTGGGCGCGCGCGACCGCAGCAAGTTGAGCGAGTATTTGGAAGCGATCCGCGACATCGAACGTCGCATTCAAAAGGCCGAGCGGCAGAACGCGGATTCGTCGCTGCCCAAGATGGCGAGGCCCAGCGGCATGCCCGATTCGTTCGAAGATCAGGCCAAACTGATGATCGATCTGCAGGCGATTGCTTATCAGACCGACATGACGCGCGTGGTCACGTTCATGTTCGGCCGTGCGGGCAGCAACCGGCCCTATCGCAGCATCGGCATCTCTGACGGGCACCACTCGCTGACGCACCATATGAACGATCCGGAAAAGATTGAGAAGGTCTCGAAGATCGACGCGCATCTGGTGAAGACCTTCGCCATGTATCTGGAAAAGATGAAGGCCACGCCCGATGGCGCGGGCGGCACCATGCTCGACAACATGATGATCTGCTACGGCAGCAGCCTGGGCGATGCCAACATCCACACGCATCACGATCTGCCCATCGCCATGGTGGCCGGCAAGCGCTACTTCCAGGGAGGCCGCCACCTGCGCTATACGCCGGAAACACCGATGAATAATCTGTTGGTGAAGATGCTGCAAAAGGCCGAAGTTCCGTGCAAAAGCTTCGGCGACAGCACCGGGCCGCTGGCATTGTTGTAGAGGCAAGATGAGCGTCCAACTTGGCAACAATGTGGGGCAGAATGGAATTCTGCGGCCGAGTGGCACACGGCCATTTTCGTTTGGCCCGGTCAACGCACGCCACATGAAAGCCCTAATCGTACTTGTAGCCACCGTTGGTCTCGCCGCCGACGCCGACCAACGCCTGATCGATGCCGTGAAGCGCCGCGACCCCAAGGCCGTGGAAGCGTTGTTGAAGCAGAAGGCCGACGTCAACGCCGCGCTGCCCGATGGCGAAACCGCGTTGGCCTGGGCCGTTCACCTGGGCGACCGCGCCACGGCGGAAAAGCTTCTCGATAAAGGCGCAAACGTCAACACCAAAAATGAATACGGCGAAACCCCGCTGACGCTGGCCTGCTTGAATGGCGACGCCAGTCTGGTAAAAAAGCTTCTCGACAAAGGAGCCAACGCAAACGACACACGCTGGAATGGCGAAACCGCGCTGATGATCGCTGCAGGCGCAGGCAGCTTTGAAGCGGTGAATGCACTTCTGGAGCGTGGTGCGCAAATCAACGCCAAGGAAAACAATAAGGGCCAGAACGCCGCGATGTGGGCCGCCGCTGAGGGCCACTCCGACGTTGTGCGCCTGCTGGTTGCCAAGGGTGCGGATATCAAGGCGGCATCAAATGCCGGCTACACGCCTCTGCTGTTCGCGGCCGGAAAGAACGATGCGGACTCGGTGCGGGCGCTGCTCCGCGCGGGGGCCGATCCGAATTCCGCGTTGCCCGATGGCTCGAAGGCGTTACTTCTCGCCGCGTCCTATCGCAGTACGGCCGCGGCCGTCGTGCTCGCCGATCAAGGCGCTGACCTCACGGCGGTGGATCGCACCGGCAGCACTGCACTGCACATCGCGGCGCAATTCGGCGACGTGGATCTGGCGAAGAAGCTGATCGCCAAGGGCGCGAATATCGAAGCCAAAACGCCGGACGCCGCGCCCACTGGTGCTCGTCAATTTTTCCGCGCGCCGCGTGCCCAGACGCCGCTGTTCGTCGCCGCGCGCGCCGGGCAGATCGAAATGATGAAGGCCTTGATCGCCGCTGGTGCGAATCCGAAATACAAAGGCCCCGATGGAAGCACGTACCTGATGGCCGCCGTAGGCAGCGCCAACGTGGCTACAGTGAAAGCTGCGTTTGAACATGACAACGACGTCCACGTAGTCACAACCGACGGCAACACAATGATGCACGCGTCGGTCACCGGAACAGCCAAAGGCGCAACGCAGGAGGATCAGGATCATGTGGTGGAAGTGATCCGCTTCCTGGCCGAAAAGGGCGCCCCGTTGGATGAGAAGAATAAAGCCGGCCGCACGCCCATCGATCTCGCCGACGGCCTGCCCATCGACAAGGCCGTAGACGCCTTCACCGAATTGATTCTGAAAAGCGGCGCGAAACCCAAGTCGCCGTCGAAGCGCTAGATGGAACGTGACGCGGTCCATTTGTGGCGCGTGCAGTTAACGCCGCCGTTTGACGAAGCGGTTCTTTCGCAAGATGAACTGGAGCGTGCCGACCGCTTCCAACTGGCCGGATTGCGCGACCGTTACTGCGCCGGGCGCTGTGCGTTGCGCACCACGCTGAGCCGATACCTCAGCATCGCGCCGGAAGCAATTGTGTTCCAGTACAACGAACACGGCAAGCCGTTGCTCGCAGGATGCGAACTCGATTTCAACCTTTCCAATGCGCATGACCTCATGTTGCTTGGCGTTACCCACGGGCGCATGATCGGTGTGGATCTGGAGAAGCGTGGAAGAAAAGTAGAATCGTCGAGTATCGCCAAACGCTTCTTCTCCACTCACGAAGTTTCGCAATTGGAATCCTTGCCGGTGGAAGATCGTGGCGAGGCGTTCCTGCGCGGATGGGTTCGCAAGGAAGCCTACGTAAAAGCCTTGGGGACGGGAATCAGCGGCGGGTTGGATAACTTCGCTGTGTCGCTGGAAGACAAACACGTGACGCCGCTACTTTGGAAGGCCGAGCCCTCGGAGGATGACGCGGACTGGAGATTCTACGATGTCAACATGGGGCACGCGTTCCTGGGTTGCGTTGCTGTAACCAGGAACCCGTGCCACCTGCATATCTACGACTACCCGAGCCCTTTAACTTTCCAACCCGCACGGTAACTCTTCCGCACGTAGTTGGTGGCTTCCGGCGAATTCTTAAACTTCATCTTCTTGGCGTTCCATTCCAGCGTGGTCTTGGGGAAGTGCGTGGCGATGGGTCCAAGCAACACGCTTTCCGTCAACGGGCCGGCGTAATCCCAGTTCGTCGACGTCTTGCCGTTACCGAGCACCGCTTCGCAGAACTCATGGTAGTGGTTCACAGTGACCTCCTTCGGCATCGGGAAGTCCTTGAAATTCTCAACCGGATAGAGCGAGGGTTGCGACACGTGCGGTAACAGCATCACGCCCTTGGTGCCGATAAAAATCGAGCCCTGGCCGGGGATCGCCTTGGGGCCTACCAGCGCTTGAATATCCTTCGGCGGGCGCTCGTCGCCGTCATACCACGTGACGTTGACCGTCTTGCCTTCGGTATACTGCGTGCCCGGGAACGTGTAGTGAATCACCGTGTTGATCGCCCAGCAATGCTTGCTCGGCGCAGGCCCTTCGGAGCGTACTTTCAGGGGTGCCGTAAGCTTCAGTGCCGTGAACACAGGGTCGTAGATGTGGCAGCCCATGTCGCCAAACGTTGCGGTGCCGAAAGCGGTCCGTTTGCGCCAATTCACCGGATGATAGTAATCGCGAATGAACGGGCGCGGCTCGCAGACGCCAAGCCACAGGTCCCAGTTGAGCGTGGAAGGAACGGGGTCAGTCCGATCCGGGAACGGCTCCATGTCGCCCCACTTCTTTTCGCTCCACGAATGCACTTCTTTGATTTTTCCAATGGCCCCGCTCTGCACCAGACTCACCGCATTCTTGTATTCCGAGGCGTTGTGGATCTGGATGCCCATCTGTGTGACAAGTTTTTTCTTGCGTGCGGTCTCCGTCATTTTACGAACTTCGTAAATGTCGTGTGCCAGCGGCTTTTGCCCGTACACATGCAGGCCGTAGTTCATCGAAGCCATGGCCATGGGTGCATGCATGTGGTCGGGCGTGCCCACGCACACGATGTCGATATTCTTGTGCTCCTTTTCCAGCATCTGGCGCCAGTCTTCATAGACCTTGGCATCGTCGAACTTGCCCTTGATCTCTTTGAGCTTGGCCGAGTCGACTTCGGCCACGAATGAGACCTTCACCTTCGGGTGCGAGGCCAGCACGCGCAGCGTCACGAATGCCATGCCGCCTGAGCCGAAGCTGGCCAGGCGCAGCGTGCTGCTGGGCGGAGCGGAGATCAGATTTCTGATAAAGGCCGGGGCGGTCGCGGCCCCAAGCAATAATGAGCGGCGGGTGGATTTCATATGAATATCTTCCCTAAAAGTTTACTAAGGTTTTCCGGACGGCGTTTGGTCGCGGTACTTGTCCCAGTTCTTCACCAGGTCGGCCATTACCACGCGGCCTACGCGCCACGCAGCATCGATCGATGGTCCATAGCCTGTGTACTTGCCGATCTTGTTGCGCGCCAGACTCGACGCGGCCGATTCGCCGGGTACCGGCTGATCGAAGTCGCTGGCCGTGCGCAGCACCAGAACGCGGTTGAGGTCAACCTTCCCAGCCTTCGAAAGAAACGTCAGCGATTGCAGCGTGCCTGTGTCTTCCATCGCGGTGGTGACGTAGTTGCCCTTGCCATCGGTGTGATACTTTACCCAGCCGTTGGCCCAATCGCTGAGTAGCTTGCCATGCCAGAAAGTACCGCCTGACACGGTGTCGCCTTTTAGCACGAACGGCGGGCGGCGGGCGTTTTCGTTTTTGAATTTCTCACGCTCTTGCTTCATTGCGGGGGAGTCAGTGAGTTGCACGTCTTTGGTGAGGTTGTAGGCCCAATCGACGATGCCTGGTTCCAGGTGGTATTCCACGCCCAGCCCGGGGATGCGCGGTTGTTCATAAGGCGTGGACTTGCGCAGAGGAACGAAGCCGGTGGCCCAGTCCTTGGGAATTTCGCGGGCATCGATCTCGTGGCCGAGATCGGAGTCGACCACCCATTCGGCCCATGCCGCGGAGCCAAGCGAAGCGTCGAGCGGATCCACGCCCGCGATGCCGGCGACGATCCAATATGCTTTCGACAGGTCGAAGCGCGGGTCCAGCCCCAGCGCCATGATGCTGGCCGCGGCTTTCGCTGTGCCCACGCCGGTCAGGGTGCCAAGAACGCCGTCGTTGTTCATGCGCAGGTTGTGATAGCCCTGCGGGAAATCGATCACGGTATCGAGCTTTTCGTGCTCCACCCAATTCTGGAATTCGCCCGGGTCGTCGCCGGTATCGTTGCCTCGTTCGAACATGGTGACGACAACGACTTTCACCGGGATGGGCGGTTTCTTTGCGGTCTCACAGGAGCCCAGCAGAAGGGCAAGCGCAAGGGGAACAAAAAATCGATGCATGGGTACGATTATTGCGCAGAAATCGGTGCCAGAGGTGTCAGAGGTCTCTGACCCTAATTAAATTTCCGAGGGGCTTGACGCAGCGGAAGCCCATGTTCGGGTTGGTGTACCGGGCTGGAACGCTGATAAAGTCGTTTAGCACGCCGAACGCGAGTGGCGTGTCGAACGCGCCGCCCTTCATGATGTACCAGTCTTCCGCTGCTGTAAGCGGGGGCTTCATCAGCGGCGCAAACCTGTCAATTGCCTTGGAACTCGGCTGGCGCTTTTCTCCTATGAGCTCCCACACGTTGCCAGTCATGTTCAGCACCTCGTGCGGGCTTGCTCCGGTTGTGAAGGAAATCACTGGCTTGACACTGCCGGAAGCCGCTGGGTTGTCGTTTACGTTGGCGCGGCTGGAATCCAATTCATTGCCCCACGGGTAAATGCGTCCATCGCTGCCGCGGCCGGCCTTCTCCCACTCCTGCTCGGTCGGGAGGCGTTTACCGGCCCAACTGGCGAACGCCAATGCATCCAGAACTGACACGTCAACCGCCGGGTCATCCGGTTTCGCATCGGGTGGCCGCTCCGGCCATGCACGCTTCGTAGCGGCGCAGAATTTGTCATAGGCCGCCACCGAAACCTCGGTTTTATCGATGTAAAAAGCCGGCAGCGTAATCGAGGTCTTGTCTTTACCGAAAAGAAACGGGCCATCGGGAATCAGCACCATCTCACCCGTGGGCGTGGCCAGCGTTGGCAGTAGCGACGGTGAAATTGCCGGCTTCGGCCGCAGAAAGAGCGCCCAGAATCCGATGGCCAATACCGCCGTGATCACGCCCACCAGGATCAGCGGTTTCGTGTTGACGGGCTTCACTGGTTTGGCCTGCGCCGGAGCAGGTTCTTCCTGCAGAAACGAATGTAACAGCGCGATCACCTGATTGAAGCTTTGAAACCGATCCTCCGGCTTCTTCGCCGAGGCCTTCCAAACCAGATCCCGGATGGCTTGCGGCACACCTGCATCAATCAAAGGCTGCTCCGGCGGCGGCTCATGCAAAATCACGTAGAACAGCCGCTCCATGCTGTCGCCCACCACAGGCTTGCGACCGCTGAGCAACTCATAGAACACCATCCCGAAGGAATAGATATCCACTAAGGGCGTAATAGCCGTCCCCAGCACCTGCTCTGGCGACATGTAGTAGGGCGTGCCCAGGGAATTGCCGGTCTTTGTGAGCGTAAGCCCATGTTCCTTGGCGATGCCGAAGTCCATCAACTTCGCGCGGCCGTTGCGCTCGATGAAAATATTTTCCGGCTTGATATCGCGATGGACGATGCCTCTTTCGTTCACGTAGGCCAGCGCAGTGGCGATCTCCAACGCAAGCCGCAGCCGGTTCTTCAAATCGCCAGTGTGCTGCTTTTGAATCGCATCGCGCAGGTCTTCGCCTTCCAGGAACTCCATCACGATGAACGGCCGCCCGTCCTCTTCGCCGTAGTCGTGAACTGTGACGATATGGTCGTGTTTGATGGTGCCGGCCAGCTTGGCTTCTTGCAGGAAGCGTTTCCGCGCCTCGGGATCCTGTACTCCGTTGTCGGTGAGAATCTTGACCGCAACCTGACGCCCGATCACCGTGTCTTTCGCGCGGTAGACGTGCGACATTCCGCCGCCCAGGAACTGCAGCAATTCGTACTTGCCGATGCGAGCGGGAAGTTCCATTTCAAATAATCTTAAGGATCGAAAGAAGCAGGTAGCAGACACCCATCACGCCCAGCACTCCTACCGCAACCATCACCATCAAAGCGGTCTGTGAGCGCAACGGTGCGGGCAGCGAATCGAGAAACGATGCTGCACCGCTTTGCTGCGGAGGTGCGGGCAGCGGCGGCGCAGCTTTTGCAGGCCTGAGGGCATCGTGTGCGCCTGAGGAAACTGTCCTGCGTTGACTGATGCCCGAGGCTGGATTGTTGGCGACACCGCCCAGGCCTTCATAAATCTGCTGCAGCGAGTTCTCCACATCGCCCATCGTCTGGAAACGTTCAGCCGGATTCTTTGCCGTACATGTTGCGATAACGGCCTGGATAGGCTGCGACACTCCCTGTAGCCGCAACGGGTCCATGTTCAATGGCTCGTAAAGAATGTTGTTGAAGATCTTTTCCACCGTGTCGCCATGAATCGGCTTCAAGCCTGAAAAAAGTTCGAACATCAAAATACCCATGGCATACACGTCAACCAGCGGAGTCACCTGATTACCCAGCACCTGCTCTGGCGCCATGTAATAGGGCGTGCCTAGCGTGAAGCCGGCGCGCGTCAATGACATGCCCTGGCTCTTGGCGATGCCGAAGTCCATCAGCTTAATCCTGCCCAAAGCGTCGACGTGCACGTTTTCAGGTTTGATGTCGCGATGGATGATTTTTTTTGAGTGAATGAACTCAACCGCGCGTGCGGTCTGGATGCACATCGAAAGTTTGTTCAACACATCGCCGGTCTGCGCCTGCTTGATGACGTCGCGCAGGCTTTGGCCGCGCAGGAACTCCATCACGATGTAAGGCTTTCCGCCTTCTTCCCCGAAGTCGAACACGCTGATAATGTTTTCGTGCACGATGCCGCCCGCCATGCGCGCCTCTTGCAGAAAGCGCACTTTGGCCTCAAGATCAGCGCATCCGGCGGCTGTCAGGATCTTCACCGCGACCATGCGGCCCAGGACGGAATCCTTCGCGCGGTAGACGTGAGACATACCCCCACCGAGAAACTCGATGAGTTCGTACTTGCCAAGCCGGGCTGGAAGTTGCAGTGGTGGTTCGGTCATTTACTCTCTCATTTTGCCACTTGTGGCACGCAGTTCAAGCCAGACAGGAAGTCCTTGGATAATACAGGCGGATCAACGATGAACCTGTAAGTGACGATCGCTTTGCCGGCTTTTCCCTGCCGCATTACCCACTCTATATTATTCCCTTCGGTTCTATCGGCGTCGGCGAAGAAGCGGAACACGCTCCACAAGCTCGGTTCGATATCCTGTACCGGGAGTTCCGATCCGCCCGCGAGCTTTACGATCAACTTCACTTCCGCCTTGCCGGAACCGGGCCAGACGAATTGCTTGGAGCTGTTCTTGGCAGTCTGCCCGCCTATGGTCAGCGTCATGCTTTCAATCTGCTCCGATTTCACAGGCGCCAGTGTGTAGCGCATCATCGGTTCCGTGACTCCGCCCGGGTAAACGGCATCGGAGAATCGTGCTGCGTCGTTAAAGAACCGCAGGAAGGCCGGATTGATGACGACAGCACCTGAAGGGTCAGGCTGCGCCACCCATTGGTTGCCCTCTTTCTTGATGTATTTCTTCAAGCCGGATTCATAGAGCGTCCACAGCGCACCGTCCTTAGGCCGGAAGACTTTGCCCACGTCGTCCAGGGTCGCATCCATTGATGATTTTTGATTGAACGGAAATTTGTTCTTTACCGCTGCGAAGCTGCGGCACATGCCTGCGCCCGCCGCGTTCAAGTCCTTGCCCCCCGCGCCTTTCAGCATCGCTTCAATGTGCGTGATAGGGTCTTCAAGCAGCTTCTGGGAAACCTGTTGCAGTTGTCCGTCCTGATCGATCATGAACGTGCTGGCCAGCGACTTCACCGAAAGCTTCGCGTTGCCTGCCACCGACAGCGTATTCTGCGCGGCTGCCGGATCGTCCTTCTTGGGGACGGCCTGTTCCACAGCTACTTGCAAGTTTGTCAGCGCACCAATGTAGTTGGAATTCGAAGGCAGAATGTACTGCGGCGCGGTCGCCGGCGGCGGCACGATCTTGTAGACGGAGTCGAAGGCTACCTTCACCTTGTCCGAATCCACCGCGGTGTTTTGCGAAGCCAGCCAGAACATCGCCAGTAGCGGCGTCTGATTGCCTGAGAGCGTGTTCAACTTCTTCGAAGCGTCAGCCAGATCGGCGTAGTTCTTCACTACCGAAACCTTGATGTAGGTGCGCCATTGATCGATGAAGTCCTTCGTGTAACGGTCCGTGAGATCTTTTTCCAGCTGCACGCGATCGATGGCGCCCACCGCCGCGCGATCGCCCAGCACCCACTTTTCACCAGCGAAGAACTTGTCGGCTTTCTTGATGGAGTTCTTCATCGTGTCCCAGCCGGTCTTGGTGAATGCGCCGGCGATGTCGCGATTGTTCACCACCACCTCATCCGAGCCGGGGAACAGCTTGTTGAAGTTGACAGATTTGTTCTGGCGCGAGGCTTCGCTCAACATGTAGCGGTAGATCGCCTCGATTCCCGAGAACTTCGAAAGATAATCGCGCGCGCGTTCGATTGCCGCGCCGTCATTTTCCGAAGCGAAGGGATTCTCGATTTTCAGATCGTCACTATAGTAGTCGAACTGTTTCTGCGCCAGTTGCATGCGCTTGGCATCCACATTGCGTCCGGCCGACCAGCGGTTCAACAACAGCGGAGAGAGAAATGGCCGTGTGCTCTTGTCATGGTTCGAAGTCATGATCAGATAGCCCTTCAATGTGTCGTACGTAGGGCCGTACTCATCGGTGGCGGGGCCAGGCGCGGCAGGCAGCCGTTGCATGGTTCCCAGCATACCTGTGCGTGTTTGCGCCAGCAGCATCTGATCGAAGCGCCGGTAGTACAGCTTGCGAATCTTCGGATACAGATCGGTGCCGGTGTAGAGGCCCATGCGCATGCTCCACGGCGCACCTTCGCGATCATAGTTGGCGAGCCGCTCCAGCGATTGGCGCAGTGTTTCCAGCTTGCGCAACGAATCCACGTTGGCCGCATCCTGGCCTGCCGGATCCACCACGCCCATTCCGTTCGCGGCCTCCGCTGCGGTGTTGACCATCGATCGATTTCTGACAAACGAAACGGTGAAGCAGGTGACGGCGATCAGGCTCACGACCGCGGCAACGCTCAACAGCAATCTGCGCGTGGCGGAGGTTTTGGTGGAGGTTCCGCTGGCTGCCATGCCGTCTTTGTCGCTCAGAATCACGTCATTGAACAAGCGGGTGAGGAAGACCCACTGCGGCACTTTTCGCGAGCCGCCGGAAGGCATTGCCATCTGCGGTTGACGCGGCCCGGGAGCACTCGCTTTGAAGACGCCGGTTGCACCGGCAGCACCTTCGAAGGCCGATTGCTGCGCTTTGACGGCGGGCGTTGGCGCCGCATCGTTCAAGATGATGGGGCGAACTCCACTGAAGTAGAAGCCGCGCAGGAAGGGCGAAACGCGCAGTTGGCTGGGCCGGCACAGGTCCACCAGAAATTGCACCATGGGACCGCGCAGCTTACGGAACTCTCGCGGAAATTCGTACGCGCCG
Organism: uncultured Acidobacteriia bacterium; assembly: GCA_903881085.1. Lineage (GTDB taxonomy): Bacteria > Acidobacteriota > Terriglobia > Bryobacterales > Bryobacteraceae > CAIRSA01. The sequence continues at coordinate 42,454 of CAIRSA010000495.1, read as the reverse complement.
GGGATATTCTTCGGATCGTTCTCCCGCGGCAGATAAATGGTTCGTTTGTCGGCCAGGGAATAGAACAGGTGACCGAATAGTTCGTTCAAGCGGCGCGTTTCCTCCTCGGCGTAGACGCCGGTGGAAACGGGTTTGATTGGCACGGTCATGCCGAACACCTGCATCGTTTCGTCGTTGCTCAGATTGCGAACAAAGTCGAGAAAGAACGGCATACGGTCAGAGCGGGTAAATAGAACGTAGACGGGAAAGCTGATACCCAGTTGTTCTGAGATCACGCCAAGTTTTGCGTGCAGCGTGCGCGCTGCGTTGGAGGCGGCCTCTGCCGCGCCCTGGCGCAGGAAGGTCTCGGCGTCGCAACAAACGATGGCCGCGCGCGGGGCCTGTTTGGCTGGCGACAGCCGCTTAACCAGCCGGGTCCAACGATTGGTGTCACCGAGCAGCGCGCCGCCCGCATCGACAAACAACGCGTTCCTGGCCAGAAAAATATTCGCCGCACGCGTTGGAACAATGGTGGAACCTTCCTGATAAATCTGCCCGGCCAACAGTTCCGGCTCGAGTCCGCAGTTCACGAGCACAGTGGTTTTTGTAGAGCCGCTATCGCCGACCAGGAAAACGGCAGGCAGCGTGGATGTTCTCGCGCCTTTGGTGCCGGAAAGTTTGGCGTCGGCCTCACGTACCAACTGGTCGATCTCAGCGTCGCCGCTTGCACCGATGATTTCAGCGGCCTGATCGCCGGCGGTTGCGGATTCGCCCTTCTTCTGCATGAACCACAAAAAGACCCCATAGGCGGCTGCACCCAACGTTGACAGCAGGCCGAAGAGGATAAAAAAGCTTGAGCCCTGAAGGTCCATCAGCTTGGGTATGAAGAACGCAACTACCAGGAACAAAGCTAAGATCACCGCGCCAATGATTTGCGGGCTCATTTTGCCTCCTTGGAGATACTGGCCGAAGTAATCTCCGAAATAGAGGAACCCAGTGTGACCTTATAGACCACGAACAGTCCCACTGCTAAAAACACACAGAAAGCCGCGACGATTGCCAACCGCATCACCCAAGGGTCCTTTCCAGCGGTGGGGACGAATTGTCCTTTGGCCGGCATCCAGGCCGGGGAGATGTCCCCACTTGTGCGGCGGATGCGATGGATGTTTTCCGCCGTCCGTTGCAACACTTCATGCAATTCACCGCGATTGCCCAAGGTGTACTTTCCGGCAAAGCCCAGCAGCATACATAGGTAATAGACCTCCAGGACATCGGCCAGCGTTTGGGAGTCGTTGAGGCCTAACATGGTCTGCAGGTGTTGAAAGAAAATCTCGCCCGAATTGTGGTGGCCGAAGTACTCTTCCTGTAGTGGTTGGCGCGGCCAATCGGCAAAGATGGCGAGTCCCAGATTCAGAATGGATTCGTCGAGAAAGGCCACAACGGCGAACTTCGCCAGTTGAATCTCCTCCGCCGAGTAGCCACGGCTGCTGGAATCCGCGGAGGCCATTTTTATGGCTTCGCGAATCTGCTGGCGAAAGCTTGCCGAATCGTTGACTGCCTGTCTGTTGGAGCGCAACCGCTCCGTTACAGTAAAAAGCTCCTGAAACATCAGGGCCAGATTTTCCGGACGCCGATCGCCGCCCGCCGCATTGGGATTCATTCAGAACCTCTCGTTGTATACGCGCAATTGGAAACCAATTGACGTCAGAAATTTTCCGCGCCTACGATTCCAACACTACCAGCAATTCCAATTTCGGGTCGGGCAGATCGCCCGGGACATAGATGCCAAGCTGGCGCGTGCTGACGATGCTTTCCCAACACGGGCCGGCTTTATTAATGCTGAAATACTGCATGTCCACGTGAGTCGAAATCGCCGCCGGCGGCACGCTCAGATGTGTCAACTGCATTCCTGGCAGCGCTCGCTCAACCAATTTAGGCAAGTATTGTTTGGAACAGACCTTCACCAGGGTGGGTGATTTTTGGATAACGGCCACTTCGCCAACGCTCGAGGATATTGCGAAGACCCACTTCGAGCGATCCAGGCAGCGCTGATCGGTAACCTGCGCTTCGTAAAAGAACTCAGCCCTCTTCACCAGCGGTATGGAGATGCAATTTGTCGGGATGATGGTTTCCAGATGCGTGCGGATATGGGTATCGAGCGACTCAAAACATTTGTCCAGATTGTCGTGGTCGTACTTAGGCAGTGCGCCCGGATGCGAGTCGATGGCAAAAGTGCACAATGCGCCGCCCAGCCGCGCCAACTCCACATATAGTTCCTCGGGATGTTTGCGTTTACTGATAAACAAGTGCCGCAACGGCGCCAGTGCCGAATGAACAGTGTGCAGCATCCAGAAATTTGCGATATCCCGCGATGAATACTCCGACCACGAGCGCGCCCCGGCCTGCCTGCCGCGCCCCAATGCCGCGCTCTTTTCTTCCAGAATATCAAGCAGCCTGCCAAGAATGGCGAGAATCCGATTACTGGCGACAATCTCAAGGCATGGTGGAATGAACGAAGGATCGAAAACAAAGTGTCCTGCGCCATCACGCATGATTCTTGCCACGGGCAATGTCACCAATCCGCTGCTTTCCCCGGTGTCAAGCATCAGACGTACGTTCTTCCGGCCCAGACGCACGGGTTGTTCATCGAGGCCGGTGTTTTCGTCGAATTGCAGTTCCGTATGAGCAACAAAGCGCACCTTCGCCGCATCTTCTGCCTCTTCCACGCAGTTCAGGCCATTGCGCCGACGTGGCGGGATGGCAAGTAGAACATTGATGGAGTCGCGCATGACAGGAAACAGATCGGCAATGGGCAGCGGCGCAGGCAGCACATCGCTTTCGGGCATGTGAAAGGAAAGGCCGTCAGGGAAGATGCCTCGGGCGTGAGTCAATTGAACGACGCCGTTGATGAGGGCCTCGCCGTCCAGCTCGCAGCCGATGAGTCCGTAAGGGGAAAACCACAGTGACGACGTGGCGAAACGCAGGGAATCTTCGAAGTACCGGGTCTGCAGCTGGAACTGGTGCGGACCGAGATACATTCCTTCCGACCATACGACTTTGGAAAGGTGATCCATGCTCTTCATCCACGAAATACCGGCGGACTATGCCCGCACGCAAACACTACTCTAGCATAGAGATTTCGTCCGGCTACGGGCCGCAGGTTGTATGGCTCCCGGTCATGCTAAGCTGAGTCCATTAAGTGAGGCAACCATGAGCTTCTACCAAAAATACGAGCTGCTCGCGCTGTTGCGCGACGACGGCGTCAAAACATTTGTCGCGCGAGAGAATTCGACAGGGCGAGCCCTGGAAGCGCATCTGTTTACCGGCGGAAAGACGGCCGAGACGGTTGCCCTGCTGGCGCGAATCGGCCGCTTGCCGTTTGAGGATCGCAAATTCATCGTCGAACAGGGCGAGCACGAGGGCACCCCGTATGTAATTGCAGAGTTACTTCCCGGCCGCGTTGGATTGAAAGAATTTCTGCTCCGGGCGGTGCTTTTGCCCGCATCCGCGCCTCCGTCACCGGCTACCGCGCCATTTCCCGTTGCTCCTGTAACGCCGACGCCCGCCGCTGAAGACGCATTCAACAGAATGTTCGCAGGTGGGCAAACAATTTCGCAACCACTTCCTGCTCCACCGCCGCCTGCGCCGCTGCCACCGCCTGCTGTGAACTATGATTACGGCGCCACCGCGTTTTCCGTGGCTTCGCCTCCTTCGTCGACTTTGCGCACACGTCCGCAAGCGCCGAGGCCGGAACCTGTGCCCGCGGCTGCTCCGCTCCCGGTCGAAGCCGGCGAATTCACGCGGATGTTTCGATCTGCGCCTACCCCTCCGGCACCGCCCGCCCCGATGCCTGTTGCACATACGCCAACGCCTCCGCCGCCCGCCGAACCAGACGAATTCGCGCGGATGGTTCAAACCCCTCCGGCCCCTCCGCCAGCACCACTCCCGGTTGCACACGCCCCGGCGGCTTCGCAGCCCGCCGAACCAGACGAATTCGAACGGTTGTTCCAAACTGCCCCGCCGGTGCCGCTGCCTGTTGCCCACGCGCCGGCAACTCCGCAGCCAGCCGAACCAGACGAATTCGAACGGCTTTTTCAAACCGCGCCGGCCCTCGCGCAACCAATGCCGCCTCCGCCGGCGCCTGTCGCCCACACGGCTGGAACTCCGCCTCCAGCTCCGCCTGGTGAATTCACGCGTATGTTTCAGACTGCGCCCCCTGCGCCGCAAGTAGTGCCGCCCCAGCCAGCGCCGCTGCCTGTTGCACAAGCTCCGGCAGCTTCTCAGCCAGCCGAACCAGACGAATTCGATTGGCTTTTTCAAACCGCGCCGGCGCTCGCGCAACCAATGCCGCCTCCGCCGGCGCCAACAGTGCCGACGCCTGTCGCCCCCGCGGCTGCAGCACCGCTTCCAGCTCAAGCCGGCGAATTCACGCGCATGTTTCAGACCGCGCCCCCTGCGCCGCAACCAGTGCCGCCCCCACCAGCACCCCTGCCGGCACCTCCGCCTTCAGCCCAAGCCGGCGAATTCACGCGCATGTTCCAAACGGCGCCCCAACAGGCGCCACCCCCGCCACCGCTACCAGCACCGCCCGTCGCGAGCATGCCCGCAGCACCCGCACAGCAGGAAGCGAGCGAATTCTCGCGGTTGTTTCCGCCAGCTCCTGCAAACATGATTCCGCAGCCGCCGGCCCCCCCACAGCGGCCGGCGCCGGTTCCTGCTGCGCCCCCAGTTCCTGCTTCTGCCGAAGCCGGCGAGTTTACCCGCATGTTCCAAGGTCCGCAGCCACCGGTTGCCCCAGTTTCCGCACGCCCGGAATTCCTCGGGCCCGTGGTGCCGCTGCCACCTCAGCCGGAGCCTCTCCCGCCCATACCTCCACCGGCTCCTTCAGCGGCTGCAAAAACAAATTTGAAAGACGAAGATTTTATGAAGCTGTTTCAGGTGCCTGTGCGAAACAAGCCTGCAACAGTTCCTGCTAAACCTGCGCCCCCCGCCGCTCCTGTAGCCGCCGCGCCGCCTCGCCTAGCGCAACCGCAGCCGGGCGAATTCACTAACATGTTTGCCGCTTCTCCTGCTGCTGCAGCGCCTCCGGCCCCACCGCAAGCAGAACCGGGTGAGTTTACCCGTATGTTCCAATCGCACCAGGGCGCGCCGCCGCCAATTCCGGCGCCAGCGCCTCTGCAACAAGGCCCAGGTGAGTTCACTCGCATGTTCGAGGCACAGCCGCAGAAGCCATTCGCTCCGCCTCCGGGGCCTTCCAGCGGGGCAAGTGATTTCGAGCGATATTTTCAAAACCCCCAGCAGCCGCCGCAAGCGGGCAGCGGCTTACCATCCGCCGGATTCGGCGGGCCCATGCAACCACCCACACCCCCGCCAGCACCTGCCGGCGGACCGGGTGAATTTACGCGCATGTTCGGAACGGTCAACCCTGGAGCCGGAGGAGCACAGGCTCCGCCAATGCCCGCAACTCCAATGCCGCTTGGCGGCGCCACACAGGCCTTTTCAACTCCACAGCAGCCAAGGCCAATGGGCAATCCACAGTTGCCGCAAGGTCCCAGCGACTTTACACAGATGTTCAACTCCCCGTCACCCGCTCCCCAGGCGAAGCCTGCAGTCGTAGCACCGCCGCCGGTGGTCACCAAAAAGAGCAATGCCCTGCTGTACGTGATTCTCGGCGGAATGTTCCTGCTGGCAGTCATGCTCGTCGTTTTCTTTGCTCTGAAAAAATAGGATGGAATCATTGCATATTGGCGATCCCGCAACGTTTAAGATTGTCCGCGATGCTCTGCAGAGAGCCAATTACACTGAACAAGCAGTCTGTGAAAGGCTGGCGATCGCTTCCATTGGCAGCGCAAGATCGCTGGCACGGCAGGTGTCCGAATGGAAACTGAACGACGCACTGGATGTCTGCATCCGGCTTTTCCTCGATGGGGCATTTGTACCGGCCGTGCAAATTGTCTCGCTGCTGACCGAACCGGCTTTGCAGGGGATGCAAGAGTTAGGTTTGCTGCGGTGTAGAGAGGACGATGCGTCGCAACTTGCCGCTACCGTTCAGCTCGGTCCAACCCAAGGGATTTATGTCGCATCGGATCGCGAGTCGAATCCTGACCTCACTCCGTTTGCTTTGCCACCGGATACTGTCTACCCGGCGATCGGCAAAAACACGCAGCGTTTTCTCAGTCTGCTGCCAGATGTTCAGCCGGAAGCGTTTCTTGAGCTTTGCGGCGGCGCCGGAGCTGCGGCACTCATTGCCGCAGCGCGCGGGGCGCGTCAGGCTTTCACCTTTGACATCACGCCGCGCTCCACGGATTTCGCCGAATTCAACCGCCTGCTGAACGGCCTGGAAAACGTGACTGCCGCATGTGGCGATCTTTACGAGCCCGCCGGCGGCAGGACCTTCGATTTTATAGCTGCGCATCCGCCCTACGTTCCGGCTACCGGAGACGGGCTGATATATAAAGAAGGTGGCGAAGACGGTGAATCGATAATCCGGCGAATCATTGAGGGTCTACCGGTCTACCTTCGGCCGGGCGGTCAATTCCACTGCCTGTGTGCGGGCAGTGACCGCTCGCAGGGTGCGTTCGAAGATCGAATCCGCACCTGGCTTGGCAGCGCCGCCGGCGAGTTCGATATCGTCCTTGCCAGCGAAGGCGTTGTCACTCCGCACACACTGAAGCGATGGGAGATTCTCACCGCGCGCTTCAAAATCACCGGCATGTTCTACGGCTCCGTAATCATCCGCAGACACGCCACCGCTCGACCTTGCTTCACCCTTCGGCGGATGAGGGAGGAAGGCGCCAGCTTTGCCGGTACGGAGTGGCTTTTCCAGGCCGCCGCGCAATTGCATTCGATGTCGGCCTTAGAGGTAATGAACCTGTACCCCCGTATCGCCGATGAGGTCGAACTTCAGGTACAACACAAATGGAGCAAGGGAGAGTTCCACGTCCGATCACTCGAATTACGAATCAGAAACCCCTTTCCGCGCCAGGTGCAGGCTGAAGTTTGGGTCGTAAAATTCCTGGAAGCGAGCGACGGCAGCCGCACTGGCTCACAGATAGCAAAATCACTGCTGGATGCCGGCGTCATCAACGAAGCGCCCGCCCAAGTCATTGCAGGAATGATGTGCACCATGATTCTGGAAGGTTTTCTGACCGTCACGACGCTTCCGGAAGCAGGATGATCAATTCCAGCTGCGGGCGCGGAAAATCTCCGGGCGCAAACACAGCCAGATTTCTGGCGCGCACAATGGCCTCCCACGCCACGCCAGTTTGATTCAGGCTGAAGTACTGGCAGTTCAACCTAACCGGAATAGCCGACGGCGGTTTCGGCACATGCGTGAGCGGAACTCCCGGCAATGCATTCTTAACAAGATGCTCAATGTGATTGGCTGAGCAGACCTTCATTAGCAATGGTGCGCGCGAGATAAGATCGGCTTCGTTCATATCTGCCGAGGCCGCCAGATACATGCGCGTGTTCTTCAAATACTTGTCGTCGGCCAGCGCGGTTCCGTAAATGGAATTCTGCTGAAGCTTCAGCGGTAATGAAATAAAGTTGCTTGGAACAACCGTTTCCAGCAGCGTCCTTACCTTTTCATCGAGGTCGGCAAAGCAGACCGCCAGGTCGTCATGAATGTATGTTGGCAGATCGCGCGGATGCACTGTCAACGAAAACGTGGTTAAACATCCGGCCAACGAAAGCATCGCCTGATACAGATCTTCCGGATGCCCGCGGCGGGTCTCGAAGATATGTTGCAGCAGCGGGAAGTGCGAATTGATTGTGTAGAGCAACCAGAAATTTGCGATGTCCGCCGAGCCAAAGTCGGCCAGGCTGAGGTTCTTCTGGCGCCGCGTGCCAGAGAGCATGGAACTCTTCGCGGCCAGAATTTCCACCAATCGCCGTGCGATCGCCGTCAAATAATCGCTGGCCCGAATATCGATGAGCGGCGGCACATAGCGTGGATCGATTTCAATGGTTCCGGCAGGAGTCTTGCGCAGCCGTGCCACGCGCATCGACGAACAGCCTTGCGTTGATTCTCCTTCAACCAGAAAACGGAAATTCTTCCGCGCTATCATGACCGGCTTTTCGTTCATGCCCGAGTTTTCGTCGCGCAGCATGGCCACTTCCGAAAGGTAGCGCGTGTCGGACTCGCTCGATTTCATTGAAATGTTGATGCCCGGAATACGCTCCTCGGGAATGGCGAGATAAATATCGACCGTGTCCTTATCGGCCTCAAATGCGTCCTGCAGCGCCTTGGGTGGCGGTGCCGGGTCGGAGACGGGAAGGTCAAACAGCAGCCCGTCAGGAAAGATGCCTGCGGCTTGCGACAGCGCGAAATTGCCCGCGGCCAGTGCCTCGCGGTCAATTCGAAATTGCGAGAATCCCCAGGGACGGAAGTTCAGCGCCTCCAACTGGAAACGAATTGCGTTCTCAATGAAACGGTCTTGAGTCTGCAGATACTGCGGGCTCAGAAACGTTCCCTTCATCCAAATGACCGGCTGTAGTTGCCTCATTCGAATCTCAAGTTAGCAGATATCGGCCTAAGGTTGCATCTATCTTTGCATTGCACCAAAGATTGAACTGCGTAAATTGCTGCGGAAAGGGTAACTTTTTGCCAAAGCTACAGGGTTGCCCAGGAAGGGTGCGGGTTATCATGAGGTAGCATGTCGTGGCGTAGATTGATCCTCTCATTCCTAACGGTTTCTTTAGCTGTTGGCCTGGCCCAAAAAAGCCGCATAACCCGTGATCTTGACCGCACCCGGACGGTCGCTCTGAAGCAGCATGTGCATCCCAACGCCCGCGCCGAAAACGACGCAGGGCCAATCGACCCGTCGCTGGAAATGGCCGACATCACCATGCACTTCAAGCCATCGGCGGCGCAACAGGCCGAACTCGACCGTCTGCTTGCCGAACAACAAACCCCCGGTTCGCCGAACTATCGAAAATTTTTGACCCCTGAAGAGTTTGGCACGAAGTTTGGATTGAGCGCCGCGGACAGAACCAGGATCACCAGTTGGCTGAAGTCGGAAGGCTTCACGGTTGACTACGAGGCTCGCGGCCAACACTGGTTATCATTCACTGGGACGGCGCAGCAAGTGGAGCGGGCGTTCCAAACCAGGATGCGCAGCTATCGGGCGAAGGGCAAGTTGCACTTCGCCAACGCCACGGACCCTGCGGTGCCGGAAGCATTTGCCGAAGTGATTGGAGGCTTGCGCGGTTTGCACGATTTCCGGCTGGAGGCCCGCCTGTTGAAAAGGAACCTGGTGGTCCCCGAATATACTGGTGCAAGCTCCAACGCACTTGCTCCAGATGATCTTGCCATCATCTACAACATCGCTCCCTTATACCAGGCTGGAATCGATGGGACCGGAATCAACCTGGTTGTGATTGGACAATCGGACTACAATATCAGCGACATCCGCAGGTTCAGGGTTCAGTTTGGCCTGCCGGCGAATGATCCTGTGACCAAATTGTTTGGCCGCAGGAACCCCGGCGTGCTGCCCAATGAAGTAGATGAAGCATCGCTGGATTTGGAATGGGCTGGGGCTATCGCGCGCAATGCCAATGTGATTTACGCCTTAAGCACCGACGTTTTTCTTTCCGCCCAGTACGCGGCGGATCAAAACCTTGGACCGGTGATGACCCTCAGCTACGGAGGTTGCGAGCAGGTGAATGGCTCCAGCCTTCGAGGAGTCGCTCAACAGGCGAGTGCACAGGGCATCACCTGGCTTTCCGCCTCCGGTGATTCCGGTGCCGCCACCTGCGACGGCTTGCTGCGTGGATCGCCAACACAGGCAACGCTCGGCCGGTCTGTCGACGTTCCCGGCAGTTTCCCTGAAGTGACGGCCGTTGGCGGTACGCAGTTCAATGAGGGCGCAGGCAACTACTGGTCGCGCGGCAACACTGCCAACGGAGCGTCGGCTCTCTCTTACATACCGGAAATCGCATGGAATCAGACTGACTTAAGTGGTCCGTCAGCCACTGGCGGCGGAGCGAGCATCCTTTTCTCCAAACCGCTCTGGCAAACCGGTCCCGGCGTGCCCAACGACGGTGCCCGCGATCTGCCGGACGTTTCATTGTCCGCTTCCGTGCATGATCCGTATCTCGTAATATCCACTGGCTCCACTTTCGGTGTTGGAGGCACATCTGCGGGGACACCCGCATTTGCCGGCATCGTCGCTCTGCTCAACCACTATTTGATGTCAAAGAAAACCATCAGCCAGCCGGGCCTGGGTAACATCAACCCAGCTTTATACCGGCTTGCGCAGACCTCGCCGGAAGCGTTTCACGATATTACCTCGGGCGACAATGTTGTTCCCTGCGTACAAGGCAGCCCTGATTGCGTGAATGGTTCATTCGGATATCAGGCCGGTCAGGGATATGATCCGGTAACAGGTCTTGGGTCAGTGGACGCCAACAATCTGGTGACCCTGTGGAATCCCAAGGGAGTCAACACTTCCATGACGCTCGAGGCAAGCTCCGCCAGCGTTGTGCAGAACGGTCCGCTGCAGTTGAAGGCTACCGTCACTTCGCCTAACGTTGTTACTCCCCAAGGCGTCGTGAACTTCGGAACAGCGGACAATTGGCTTGGATCCGCGCCGCTCGATGGCTCGGCCGGCACTGCAACGGCCACCTTCACGGTCGCGGTACCCAGCCTCGTGCTTGGAAACAATATCTTCACGGCCACCTACGATGGATCGGCAACCCTCAACGGCTCATCGGCGACGGTTACTGTCGCGGTTGCCGCAGCGGCTGCGGGATCAGTGATTGTTCCCACCGTAACGCCGAATCCGGTGTATCGGAATCCATTGGATGGCACCTGGACCTACTCAATCCGCTTAAAGGAATCCGGCGGATTCGCAACCACGGTGACAGCGTTTACCATAGATGGAGTCGACGCGATGTCGTTGGTACCCCAGCCTGCCATCCGAGCGCTGAATTCAATTACGATATCCGCGACGGTGAGCGGTTTGACGCCCCCCATGTCGCGTCTGTTCTCGTTCAAAGGCGTGGACGCCAGTGGCCAGACGTGGGCCCTGCAAGTGCCGGTATGGTTCTATGGCGTGTCCCCGAATTATTCCATCCAACTGACCAGCGCTTTAAGCACAGTGCCGCAAAACACAGCTTCCGACCCGTCCTGCCAGTGGTCTCATCCCGTGGCGGTTCAGGAAAACGGCGGCTTTGCCATGCAGCTCTCGAGATTTACATTGGGGAGCACGGTGTTGACCAGCCGAATCCAATCGATCTTTGGAACGACCCGTCTTGCCCCCTATGGAACACTGCAGGGAACGGTCTGCCTTTCCGCGACGGATGTGTCCGCCGGGCAGTCCAAAGCTTACGCCTTGCAGGCTCTCTCCGAAGATGGGTCCACCATCAGCACGAGTTTGACGGCGGCGTTCGCTGCGCCGCCAACGAATCCCGTGGCGCTAACGCTCTCACACAACGCCGTCTCACTCCGCGACGGCAGCGCCGCGGCGACTGTTGGAATTACACTCCCGAATGCATCGCAAGCATGGACGGCCAGCGTGATCGGCTCCCAGATAACGACACGTTGGCTGAAACTTTCAGCGAATAAAGGCACTGGAGCGGGTGAAGTGACGCTGACAGCCTCAGCCGCCGGACTGTCCGATGGTGTCTACAATGCGACACTGGTGATTCAGTCACCCAATGCGAATCCGCCGGTGGTCAGCGTCCCGGTTATCTTCACAGTGGGGTCGGCCACAACCACCAGCATCGCCGGTGTGGCGCACGCGGCTTCCTTCAAAACCATATTCGCCCCTGGCATGATCATGAGCGTTTTCGGAACGCAACTTGCCCCATCTACGCAACAGGCCGCCAGCTTGCCATTGCCGCTCAGTCTGGCTGGCGTTTCAGCCACGGTCAACGGTGTCACGGCGCGGTTGTACTTTGTGTCGCAAGGACAGTTGAACATACAGGTTCCCTACGAGACGAGTGCTGGACTGGCCGTACTTGCGGTCAATAATAACGGGCAGATTGCGTCATTCACCTTCACCGTATCGCCTGCGGCGCCTGGAATTTTTGTAGGCTCCGGAAGTACACTGGTGCCCACCGCAGCCAGTCGCGCCGGTCAGGTTTTGGTGTTGTATATGACGGGTGAAGGAGATGTCAATCCGTCGCTGCGCGATGGTGAGACTCCCCCTGCCAGCACCGCGCTCAGGAACCTGCCGGCACCGCGCCTGCCGGTGACTGTCTCCGTAGGCGGCGCACCCGCTACCACACAGTTCATCGGCATACCGCCGGGCCTCGCCGGAGTAACCCAGATCAATTTCGTGATTCCTCCTACTACGCCGGTTGGCACTCAGCCAGTTGTGGTGAACGTGGGTGGTGTGGACAGCCAACCGGCCAACATTACGATCACTCCCTAAGGGTGGGGCGGGCGATTCGCCTGCCCTGACTAACTTTAAAGTCATCTCACCCCTTGAACCGCTCGTCAATTACGACTTGATAGCCGCTTGCCAGCCGGTTGGTGGAGTTCGCCATCGCCGTCACCGCCATCACCTCGGCGAACATCTCATCGGTCATGCCCGCCTTACGCGCGGCAACCGTGTGCGACGCGATGCAATAGCCGCATTGATTGGTGGTGCTGACCGCCAGATAAATCATCTCCTTGGTAACGGCATCGAGCGCGCCCGGCGACATGATCTCCTTCACCCCCTCCCACGTGCGGCGCAGCGTGGCCGGATCGTGCGCCAGCGTCTTCCAGAAGTTGTTGATGTAGTCAGTCTGGCGCGTCGTCATGATATCTTCGTAAATTGCGCGTACTTCCGCGCTGGCATCGGAATATTCAATTAGCATGAGGACATTATGCCCGAACTATGGCTGATACGTCACGGAGAAACCGCCTGGAGTCAATCGGGCAAACATACGGGCCGCACCGATGTGCCGCTGAGCGAGGAAGGCGAACAGCGCGCGGCCGCCTTGGGACGGTTGCTTGGTGGGCATGAGTTCGCGCTGGTGCTATGCAGCCCGCTGCTGCGCGCCCGGGAAACCTGCCGCATCGCCGCGCCTCGCGGCCCGGTTGAGTTGGATGCCGACCTGCTGGAGTGGGACTACGGGCAATACGAAGGGCTGCTGACGGCCGATATTCGCAAGAGCGTTCCTGGCTGGACGGTCTGGCGCGATGGCGTTCCGGGCGGCGAAACGATTGCCGATGTGGCTCACCGCGCAAGCCGCGCCATCGCCCGGGCGCGCGCCGCGGAGGGCGATGTGGCGATTTTCGCGCATGGCCATTTTCTGCGTGTGCTGGCCGCCTGTTGGCTCGGTATGGCACCAGAGATGGGCGCGCACTTCGCCCTTGGGACGGCGTCGCTCAGCAAGTTGGGGTATGAGCGTGAAACCCCTGTTATTACTGGCTGGAATCAATCTTCCGAGAGATAACCGTATGCAGTAATCGTTAACGTAGATCCTTGCATATTGAACATCATATGTTCAGATTACAAGGATCTACGTTAACGTTGACGTGCTTTCTGTTATATCGTAACATCCTTGTATATTGAACATGCTATGCTCAAATTACAAGGATCTTTATGATTCAAAGAAAGGCCGCGCTAGACCATGTCCGCCGCACCATGAAGACGTTTCCGGTGACGGCGCTGTTCGGTCCGCGCCAATGCGGTAAGACAACGTTGGCCCGCTCTATCGTCGCCGCGAACAGCAACGGCTACTTCGATCTCGAGGATCCTGTCAGCCAGCGCCGTCTCTCCGAACCCATGACAGCCCTGCGCCCGTTGCGCGGCTTGGTAGTGATCGATGAAATCCAACGCCAGCCAAATCTGTTCCCTGTATTGCGCGTCCTGGCGGACCGCCGTCCCTTGCCGGCGCGATTCCTGGTGCTCGGTAGCGCGTCGCCTGAACTGTTGCGGCAGGGATCGGAATCACTCGCCGGTCGCATTGGCCTGATTGAAATGAGCGGGTTCTCCATCGCGGAAGTAGGTGTGGAGCGTCAGCAAAGACTATGGTGGAGGGGTGGTTTCCCTCAGCCATTTCTGGCGCGAAGCGAAGCGGAAAGCCGCGCCTGGCAGGAGAGTTTTATTCGCACCTTTCTGGAGCGCGACATTCGCCAGTTTGGCGTGGATGTTGCTCCGCCGGCCTTGCGCCGTCTTTGGATGATGCTGGCGCACTATCATGGCCAGAACTGGAACGCGTCGGAAATCTCTCGTTCGCTCGGTGAGTCACACACCACCGTCAAACGGCATCTCGATCTGCTCACCGGCGCATTTGTGGTGAGGCAATTACAACCGTGGTTCGCTAATATCAGCAAGCGCGAAGTGAAGTCGCCCAAAGTATTTCTTCGCGATTCCGGCCTGCTCCACACCCTGCTTGGAATCCCGTCTTTTCGCATGCTCGAGGGTCATCCCAAGCTTGGACGATCATGGGAGGGCTTTGTGATTGAAGAGGCGATTCGCATTGTGGGCGAAAGAAACGCATTCTTCTGGGGGACGCAATCAGGAGCGGAGTTGGACCTGCTCGTTGTCAGGAACGGCAAGCGCTATGGCATTGAGGTCAAATACGCGGATGCTCCGGGCACCTCCAAGTCGATGCGAATCGCGCAACAAGACTTGAAGCTCGATAAGCTGCTGATCGTCTATCCAGGCGATCAGCGTTATGCCTTGGACGAAGGGATAACCGTGATCCCGGTCAGCCAACTGGCAAAAGAGCTAGCGTGATTCCGGATCCCAGTCGACCAGCGCCCACGCTGCAGTGATCGACTGCTTGGAAGACGCAGCCGACTTCGACAGATTGTCCTTCAGCCAGGGATAATCCGGGCCCTTGTTGCCGGAAAAGTAAACTCGGCCCTCGCCCCACTTCATCTCGTAGTTCCTTGCCGGCTGGCGGAAGATCTCCGCCGGCAGCATCTTGTCTGAGAATTCGTTGTCAATGAAATACCACACCGCATCGCGGAAGTAGGAACCGAGTCCGAAAGGCGTGGGCCCATCGATGCGTGAATCACGAATCACCATCTTGTCTGACTCGTTGCGGTCATTCTCATTGAATAGGCAGGTCTTGTGGCCCAGGCACCAGAACGTGCAGTGGGTGAAGTAAGCGCTGCCGCGCGGCACAATGATGTGATACGTGCCGGAAACATAGACATTCTTCAGGTAGTATTTGCCGTGCGAGATCAGCGCCAGTGTGTCGCCGCCTGAGCCCAGTATGTCTGCATCGCGAACAATCGCTCGCGTGGAACTGCCGACTATGGACAGCGCGGCGCTCTTGCCTTTCCCCGGAATCGGATTGGAAATGGTCAGATTCTCAATCACCACATCGCTGGCATCGACACGAACCGAGGTGCAGTTCTCTTCCACCGACCCCGGAATTTTACAGGCACTGGTTTCGATTTCAAATTCAATGCGGGTCTTCTTTCGATCCTCGCCGCGCAGCGTGACGAACGCCTTTTCAAGCCGCAATTGCTCCTGGTAAGTGCCGTTCTTGATGAAAATCACGCGGCGCTGGGCATTGCCGGCAGGAATCGAATCAATGGCCGCCTGCACAGTGCGAAACTGGCCGCTGCCATCGGCCGCGACCACCACCGGCTTGCTCTGTGAGAATGCGGCCACAGAAACAACGAACAAAAGTAATCGCATATGCCTACGACACAGCAGCCAAAGGTTCGCTGTGCGGCCACGTAGTTCCACGCAGAATCAACTCGTTCTGCATCACGACTTCCGGTAGCGCCACCTGCGGGAAGCGCGCCTTTTCAATCGCCATCTTCGCCAACTGGCGGCCGATCTGCAGAACCGGAATGCGCACGGTAGTTAGAGGAGGAATCTTTGAATGAGCGTCAGGCAAATCGCCAAAGCCAATCACCGAGACATCGCCCGGCACGCGCAGGCCGCTGGTGCGCAACTGCTCGATCACACCAAAGGCAACATCGTCAGCCGTTGCGAAGATGGCTGTGACGGGAATCCTGCGCCGCAAAATCGCCTCTGCCGAAGTGAAGCCGTTTGTAAAATTGTCGGGCGAGAGCGCAACAGTCTGGGCAATCGGCTCGAGTCCCGCTTCCTCCATCACTTCCAGATAAGCTTGGTATCGTTCGTCAAACCAGACCTGAGAAATGTCGCCGATATAACAGATGCGCTTATGGCCCAATTTGACAAGATACCGCACCGCTACGCGTGCGCCTTCCGCATCGTCGGCCCTGGCCTGATCAACCGCTGGATGTGCCGCAGGGGTAATTAAGTTGTTCCGGAACAAAACATATGGTACGCCGGCCTTGCGCGTCGCCTCAATCAGGTTGGGGTAATTCGTGCCGGCCAAAATCAGGCAATCGGCAATACCGTGTTCGCGTAATTGCGCAGGAAGCTTGATGTCCGCAGCCGGCGTGTCCATGGCATAATCGAACTTCTTGAATACCACGAAATAACCGTTCTCTTCGCAGAACTCTTCCGCGCCTTGCAACATGCGAGCGTGCACCGGATGCAGAAAATCCCGATTACTCAGCACAAAAGTGATAATGGGAACTGTTTCACGCGATGCCCGCCGCGCATTCTCTGCCCGCACATATTTCAACGCAAGGGCCGCCTCGGTCACTTTACGGCGAAGCTCCGGATCAACGCCGCGGCGATTGTTCAACACCCGCGACGCCGTACCCAGCGATACTCCAGCCATCTCTGCTACATCGACGATCGTAGCCTTGCGCGTTTCCTTTTGACGACGCACTTTCACCTCTCCAATGAAGTACTATACTACTCCAATGACGTAAGCTTTTCATGAAATGTATAATCGGAAGCAACCATGTCTGCAAACAAAGCGTTTCTGTTCCTATTGGCCACTTCAGCGATTACTTTCGCGCAACCTGTCCGCATCGCACTGGTTGGTGATTCCACCGTTCAGGATGGAAGCGGTTGGGGGCCCGGTTTTACCGCTTCCTTCGCGCCGCCGGTTGAGGTCAACAATGCTGCAAGCAGCGGCCGCAGCTCCAAAAGTTTTCTCGGCGAGAATCGTTGGGCACCGGTGTTGGCCGCAAAGCCCAACTACGTTCTGATCCAGTTTGGCCACAATGACGAACCGGGAAAAGGGCCTGAGCGGGAGACCGATCCGAAAACCACCTATCGCGAAAACATGTTGCGCTACGTTGAGGAGGCGCGCGCCGCAGGAGCAACTCCAGTGCTTGTCACCTCCATCGTACGGCGCTCGTTCACCGCGGATGGCAAGTTTCGTCTCGATGGCCTGGTGCCATATGTCGAAGCCGTGCGGCAGCTGGCAGCGGAAAAGAACGTGGCCTTGATTGATCTTTACGCGTTGACGAAGGCACAGGCGGAACAACTTGGTAACCCGGGCGCAGAGATACTCGGCACAAAAACCGCGGATGGCAAGCAGGATCACACGCATCTGGGCCCGCACGGGGCAGAGGTAATCGGCGCAATGGCAGCCGCGGAGTTGGTGAAAGTTGCCCCAGCACTGCAGCCGTACCTGCACAACCTGGTCAGCTGGAAGAGTGCGATGCGTCAACCGAAAGCCTGGTATGGCGGACCCGAATCGATCCGCATTGCCGACAACTTGCTGCTCTATCAGCACAACAACGGCGGATGGGAAAAGAACATCGACATGGCAACACCCATGAGCGCCAAGGCCCGCGCCCTGGTGGAAAAACAAAAGCCGGAAGCGCATACAACCATCGACAACGATGCGACCTACACACAGATGCAGTACCTCGCGCGCATCTATTCAGCCAAGAAGGAAGAAAAATACCGCGCGGCCTTCGATCGTGGATTAAGCTATTTGCTCGAAGCCCAGTATCCCAATGGCGGATGGCCGCAGTTCTATCCTTTGCGCAACGGCTACTGGAGCCACATCACCTATAACGATGACGCGATGGTTGGCGTGCTGGACACGTTGCGCCTGATTGCCGGCAAGTCAGCCGGCTATGAATTCATCGATGCCCCCACCCGCGCGAAAGCGCAGCAGGCCCTGCAGCGCGGCATCGAATGCATTCTGAAGACGCAGGTAAAAATGAACGGTAAACTCACGGTGTGGTGCGCACAGCACGACGAAAAAACGCTTGCCCCGGCCAAGGCGCGCAGCTACGAGTTGCCATCGCTCAGCGGCAGCGAAAGCGTGGGCGTGGTGAAGTTCCTGATGGGCATCGACCATCCTTCAAACGAAGTCATCGCCGCAGTGAAAGGTGCGGTGGAATGGTTCCGTAATTCCACGATTCAAGGCATTCGGTTGGATCGAAAGCCTGCCCCCGAAACGCCAAAAGGCTACGATCAGGTTGTGGTGCCGGACCCTGCGGCGCAGCCCCTATGGGCCCGGTTCTACGAATTGGACACCAACCGCCCTATGTTCAGCGGCCGCGACGGCATCGTGAAGTACACCGTGGCCGAAATAGAATACGAACGCCGCAATGGCTACCGCTGGTACGTGGACCGCCCGGCAAAACTGATCAACGAAGATTATCCCAAGTGGGCCGCGAAATGGGCCCCCGCGAAATAAAACACTATGAAACAAACAATTCTCTTGATGTTGCTGGCTGCGGCCATGCATGCGCAACAGACACGGCGCGAAATCGTCAACGCCGCGCCAACGCCGGCCGAAGATGCCAAGCCCAACAGCGACAAGGTCCCCGATGTTTACGCCATCAAAGGAAACTTTGAACGCGTCGTAATCCTGCGCTTCAAATTCGATGCCGATCTGCTTGCGGGAATTGAAAAGATGGTGAAGCAGGAAAAGATCAAACACGCCGTCATCCTTGCCGGCGCGGGTTCCGTGCGCGGATACCAGGTACACCAGGTGAGCAACCGCACGTTTCCTTCGAAAAACATGTTCGTGAAGGACCCGACCGCGCCGGCCGATCTGATCAGCATGAACGGCTATGTGATCGACGGCAAGGTGCACGCTCACATGACGCTCGCCACGCCCGACCACGCCTTCGGCGGACATCTCGAGCCCGGCACCAGCGTCTTCACGTTTGCGATTGTCACCATCGGCGTGTTGAACGATGGAGCGGACTTGAGCCGCGTGGACGACAAGACGTATCGTTAGTACATGAGACTTTCCGCTGCCGTATTCCTATTGGCCTCATCCTGCTTCGTCGCAGCGGCTATCCTGCTAGGACAAAGCAAACCTATGCCCACGAAACTAATGATCGCCGATCCCGGCCACTTCCACGCTACGCTGCTTCAGAAAGAAATGTATCCGGAGATTGACCGCCGCGTGAGCGTCTACGGGCGTCTTGGCCCCGAACTGCTCGACTACCTGAACCGCATCTCGCTGTTCAATACACGCCGCGAAAATCCCACGCGGTGGGAACTCGACGTACACACCAGCTCGAATCCGATGAAAGAGATGCTGCGCGATAAGCCCGGCAATGCCGTCGTGTTTACCGGTCGCAACCGCGGTAAGATCGATCGCATTCTGGATTCGCTCAACGCCGGCATTCATGTCTTCGCCGACAAGCCGTGGATCATCGAGTCGGGCGAAATGCCCAAGCTGCAGCAGGCACTGGAACTGGCTGCTCACAAGGGTTTGGCCGCTTATGACATCATGACTGAACGCTATGAGGCGACCTGCCAAGTGCCGCGCGCGCTCGTCAGCTCGCCGGAGATATTTGGCGAGTTGATAACGGGCGACGCAGAGCACCCCGGTATTACCGCGAAGAGTATTCATCACATCATGAAGGTGGTGGCCGGCGTGCCGCTCAAAAGGCCAAGCTGGTTCTTCGATACGGTGGAATACGGCGAAGGATTGGCCGACGTAGGAACACACGTTGTCGATCTGGTGCAGTGGACCGCATTCCCCGATCAGGCGATCGATTACCGCAAAGACATTCAAGTGCTCGATGGCCGTCACTGGCCTGTTGTAATCGACAAAGCGCAGTTCACCAAGGTCACCGGCGAGACTGATTTCCCCGCCACGCTGGGCAAGAACGTGCACGACGGCAAGCTCGACTACTACTGCAATAACTCCGTGCATTACACGTTGAAGGGTGTGCACGTGAAGATGGACATCCTGTGGAATTGGGAAGCTGTCGAAGGTGGCGATGTTTATGAGACGGTCTATCGCGGCACCAAGGCACGCGTGGAGATCCGCCAGGGCAAAGCAGAAAAGTATGTGCCCGAAGTCTACGTGTTCCCGACGAACGAAGCGACTGTTGCCGACATTGTGAAGAAGATCGCGGGCCTGCAAGCGCGCTGGCCTGGGCTTGGCCTGGAGCAATCAGGCCAGGGCCTGCACGTCATCATTCCAGAGCGATACCGCGTTGGTCACGAAGCGCATTTCGCGCAGGTGGCGAATCATTTCCTCGGCTTCATCCACGCACCGAAGTCCATGCCCGCCTGGGAAGTGCCCAACATGTTGGCAAAATATTACGTGTCGACAAAAGGTGTAGAACTGGCGCGCGCAAAATAATATGGGGACAGCCCGCGTGTTTCCCCATTAAGAAACCGGGAAACACGCGGGCTGTCCGCGCATTTATTAGAGGATGCCGTGTTTTTCGAACGCGGCTTTACTCGACAGGCCCGCTTCGATTTCCGTGCGCACCACCTTTTCGCCGCGGGCCTTTGCCAGCGCGCCGGTGATCACCTCGACCTCGACTTCGCGCGGAACCACAACAACGCCATCCACGTCGCCAAGCACCAGGTCCCCAGGCTTGATTGAAACCTGCTCGATGCGAACCTCGCAGCGGAAGTCCTCCACCACACTGCGCACGCCCGCATCCTGCGCATAAGCACCCCGGCTGAAAACGGGCCACTGCTGTTCCACCACCTTCATCGTGTCGCGATGAAAACCATCGATCACTGCACCAGCGGCACCACGGCGCTTTGCGGTCGCGGTCATGATCTCGCCCCACGCCGAGCAGTTCATCACGCCTCCCGTCGCAACATAAATCTCACCGCGCTGCAATTGATCCAGAGCATCGGTCATACGCCCGAATGGCCGTGACTGCGGGCCTTCCACGGTGGCGATCCACACCGGCATCGCGCGCCCGATCAGTCGCATCGGTTCACGCAGCGCACGAATCGGCTGCGGCAGGAATTGATGGTACAGCCCCAGCGTATCCAGAATATCTCCCACCACCGCGGTATACAGAGTGGACGATATCAGCGCGAATAACTCATCATCATTTGACCACTGCATTACTTTGCGAGATACCCCATATGCCGCATCCATGTTTCGAATCGATCAGGCCACGAGGACACAGGGAACTTTGACTTGCGAATGCCGAAGCCATGTCCACCGCCAGTGAACAAATGAAGTTCCACAGGCACGCCGGCGCGCTTCACGGCAAGATAATATTCTGCAAGGCCTTCGGAGATATTGGGCCGATCGTCGTGTGCGGCGCATAGGAACGTGGGTGGCATCTCTTTGTTGATGCGCGGATCCTTCGGCAGGCCGGGATACAGCAGAGCCTGAAAATCGGGACGCGACCCCTGCCGTTCAATTGCATCGCTTGCGTTTGAATTCCCGGCATCATAGCGCGTAGCGGCCAACGCAGCGAGTTCGCCCCCGGCCGAAAACCCAAGAATGCCGACGCGTTTCGGATTCACTCCCCACTCCGTCGCGCGGGCGCGGACTGTGCGAATCGCCCTCTGCGCATCGGCCAAAACATGCGTCTCCACTTCAAAGGGATTACCCTCGCCGCGAGCCAAACGATACTTCAGCACTATGCCGACAACGCCAACGCTGGCCAGCCAACTGGCCACGTTGTGCCCTTCGTTGTCGAAGGTGTGAAAACGATGGCCGCCGCCAGGCGCAACGATGACAGCCGCGCCCGTCGCTGTTTCCTTTGAGGGAAGGTATACGGCGATCGTAGGATTCACAACGCCAGAGACGCGCCGTTCCTTGCCTCCGCCGAGCAGTTCGACTTTTTCGTTATTGGCCTTTCCTTCGGAGCCCGGAGCACCATTCGCCCACAGCGGAATCTCCGGCGGCTCGGCCGCACTCATGGCGGCGCACAAAGCAACCGCGGCAAACATAGCTTTGAAAAACATAGTTGTAATCCCTTCTAATTGCGGCCCAGAAACACACGGTCCAAATCGCGAATCACTTCTGCCGGCATATTTGATAACGCGCCGATAGACTTGCTGTTGATGATCGCCTCCGCAGTCGACTCCATCACTTCCAGACGATCGAACGCTTCCAGCATCGACTTGCCCGTGACCAGCACGCCATCGTTTTCAAGCAATAACGACGGGCTCATATCGGTGATTAGCCCGGTCAGTTCTTCAATGCCAGTGAACTGCAAACCATAGCGGGCCTGGCCCACATTGCGCAACACGACATAGCTTTCCGGAATGGTATGGCTATCAAGCCGCGACCCCGTCACGCTAAACGCGGTGGCATTCACCGGATACGCGTTGATGATCGCCTTCACTTCCGAATGTTGCTTGTAGATGGAATCATGCATGTGCGCGGCGCGGCTGGGCAGTGCCCCCGCCTCCGCTTTGCCATCTTGAATCAGCACCAACTCTTCCGGCGCAAGCGTCGACCGGTCGACGCGATACGGAGTCATCACAAACGAGCGATCGTCCAGCCGCACGGAAAAACTGCCTTGCGTGCTGATGATCAACCGCTGCCGATAAGCCCGCTGCACGAACTCGCACAGGCCACGCCTTGCTTCCTTCTCTGCACTCGAAATCTCAGTGCGCTCAAAGCGCTCCATATCCGTGGAACGCTCCGAAGGTAGTTGCAAGCTCGCGTCGTCCAGGTACTTCACCTCGCCCAGCATGCTTCCCTTGATAATCGTTTTCCCAGCAAATTCCAAGGTCTCGAAGCGATGGAACGCGTCACGTAACGACACGCCGCCCGTAACGACCCCGTGATTTTCCAGGATGACCGACTCACAGCCCTGTTGGAAAATCGCAGCGACGGAAGCGCCCAAAGCTTCGCTGCCCGGCAATTCATACTTCGCGAATCCAACGTTGCCGCACACCGACTGTGCCTGGTGGAACAGTCGTGTATCCGGCACGCGATGCACCATGCTGAACGCCACCAATGCGACCGAATGCGCATGGACAATGCCGCGCAAATCAGGCCTCGCCAGGTAAATCGCCAGATGGAACGGAAACTCGGAAGAGGGCCGGTGCAGCCCTTCCACTGTGCCATCCGCGCGCACCTGCACAATGTCTTCGCGGCGCAGGCTGCCTTTGTCGAGCCGCGCAGGCGTGATCCAAATATCGCCGTTCGGCTCGCGAATGGAAATGTTGCCGCCAGACGTCGTCGTCATTCGATATCGATAGATGCGCGCGATCGTGGCGAGTATTTCATCGCGTGGATGCAGGAACGGCAATGCCGTGGTCATGGAGTGTGAGTGCCTCTCCCTGTTAGTCTACAATGCTCAATCCTTGTATGATGCTTCTATACGAATCGCCATGAAATCTCTTTGCCTCGCTATCATCCTCTGCAGCAGCGCGCTCGCGCAGCCCTTTGTACATCCCGGTATTCTTCACAACAAGGGCGAGTTGGATTTCCTCAAGGCCAAAGTCATCGCCAACGAAGAGCCCTGGAAATCGGCGTGGGAAGCGCTGCAGAAAGACGCTGTGGCGCAGCTATCATTCACACCAAAACCAATTGCCGACGTGAAACGCGGCGCCTACAACAAGCCCGATATCGGTGGCAGCGACCTCATGCGCGCCGGCTCCGCGGCCTACGCACATGCGATCCAATGGAGCGTCACCGGCAAACGCGAGCACGCGCGCAAATCGGTGCAGATCCTGAACGCCTACTCGTCCACGCTCAAGACCATCGGCGAACATGACGCGAAGCTGCTGGTTGGCATGGTCGGCATCAACTTCCTGAATGCCGCGGAACTGATGCGTCACACCTACGACGGCTGGCCGCAAGCTGACCAGAAACAATTCGAGCGCATGGTCCGCGAAGTGTTCTACACCACCATCAAAGACTTCTTTCCACTTGCGAACGGCAACTGGGATGCTGCGATGATCCAGACCATGCTTGCCATGGGCATCTTCCTCGATGACCGCGCCATGTTCGATCGCGCAGTGAATCAATACTACAGCAAGAGCAGCAATGGCTCCATCGGCAACTACTTCCGCGAGTCCGGCGAATGCCAGGAAAGCGGCCGCGACCAGGGCCACACGCAGATGGGCATCGGCTATCTGGGCGCAGCGGCGGAGATCGCCTGGAAGCAGGGCGTGGATCTATACGGCGCGATGAACAACCGTCTGGCCGCCGGTTTCGAATACACGGCCAAATACAATCTGGGTAACGATGTCCTCTACGAGCCCTATACGGACTTGAGCGGAAAATCCAGCTACACCGTCATCTCGCCCACAGGGCGTGGCCAGTTCAACTCCATCTACGAACGCGCGCTGCACCACTATCAGGACCGCATGGGAATGAAGATGCCCTTCGTGAAACAAGCGGTGGAGAAGATTCGTCCCGAACCCTGGCAGCTTCACATCGCATCGTGGGGCACACTTCTCTCCGCAACGTATCCGGCGTTTCCAAAGGGCTACAATCCATCGGCCCCTCTGCCCGATCCGCTCATCATGAGCAACGGCCAGCGCGTGCAAGATGCCGCCATGTGGCGCAAGAGGCGCGAAGAAATCAAAACCCTGCTTACGCGCGAAATGTACGGCACCGCACCGCCCAGGCCTGCAAACATGAAGTTCAAGGTATTTGAAAACGAGCCGAACGCATTGGGCGGCCTGGCCACACGGCGTCAGGTGGCCGTCTACTTCACCGGCGATGAGAGCGGCCCGCGCATGGACATTCTGATCTACCTGCCCAATCAGCGCAAAGGTCCCGTAAAAACGATTCTAGGCTTGAATTTCCAGGGCAACCACGCCATCATCAATGACCCCGGCATTCGCATGTCGCCCAGTTGGATGGAGACTCGTACCAAGGGTGTTGCCAACAATCGCGCCACGGAAGCTTCGCGCGGAGCGATGTCGCATCGCTGGCAACCGGAGATGGTGCTGAAGCGTGGCTTCGCACTGGCGACCATCTACGCAGGCGATGTCTCGTCTGATTCGAAAGACGAAGAGTTCACCGGCGTGAAGAAACTCTATCCCGAGTTGAAAGATCGCCCTGATAATTTCAGCACCATCGGAGCGTGGGCGTGGGGCCTGAGCCGTGCGCTCGATTACCTGCAGACCGATCGTGATATCGACGGCAAAAGCGTCGCAGTGTTCGGCTTCTCGCGCATGGGCAAAGCGACGGTTTGGGCCGGCGCCAGCGACGAGCGCTTCGCCGCCGTGATCAGCAATGAATCCGGCGCCGGCGGAGCAAAACAATTTCATCGTGGAGTTGGTGAAAACATCTCCCGCCTCAACACAGTGTTCCCGCACTGGTTCGCCACCAACTTCAAAAAGTACAACGATCAGGATTTGACTCTGCCCTGGGACCAGCACTGGACATTCGCGCTGATCGCGCCACGCCCGCTCTATGTCGGCAGCGCGGCGCTCGATCGCGGCGCCGATCCGGAAGGTGAATTTCAATCGGCACGTGCCGTGACCCCTGTTTATAAGCTTCTGGGCACCGATGGGTTGCCGGCCGAAATCTGGCCCGGGCTCGATCATCCATCGCAAGGCCGCGTGGCTTATCATGTGCGCTCAGGCGTGCACGATGTGACAGCGTTCGATTGGACGGAGTATCTGAACTTTCTGGAAAGGCAGTTGCGCTAGTGATGTGGCTGCCGCTGGTGATGCTGCTGGCCGCGGCGCCGAAGTCCGATTACGCCGGCGCGGCCGCGTGCAAAGCTTGCCACGCGCCGCAATACGCAGCGCAAATCAAGAGCGAACATGCCTCGGCGTTAGCGAAGTCAAAGCCCGAGCAGCCCGGCGAATGGGCCTTCGGCTCAGGCCTGCAAGCGATCACCTTCGTCAGCCGTGCCGACCAGGAAACCTATCTCGAGCACGGCGAAAGCTGGTTCCGCGAACTCAAGGACTACGCCCGCACACCCGGCCACCCCACTGCCGCCGGTATGCGCTACCGCATCTTCGATCCCGCGGCCCGTATTCTTCGCTGCTTCGCCTGCCATTCCACAGGCCCGGTAACGCTTTCGAAAGAGGAAGCCATCGTTCCCACCGAACTTGGTGTACGCTGCGAAGACTGCCACGGACCATCCGCTGCGCACGTGGCGAGTCCGTCAACGGCGAAGCCAGTGAACCCCGCGAGGATGACGTCGGTTCAAGTGAACGGTCTGTGCGGAAGCTGTCATCGGATGCCCGCGGCCGCGGACGATACGCCCGACCTGCGCAACCCGTGGAACGCCCGCCATCAGCCGCTGACGCTGGCCGCCAGCCGCTGCTTCAACGAAAGCAAGGGCCGGCTCAGCTGCACAACGTGTCATGATCCGCACGCTCCGCTCGAACGCAAGACGGCCGGCTATAATGCCGCCTGCGTGAAGTGTCATGCATCGCCCAAGCACAAAGAGGAAGTCGCCGGCGATTCCTGTGTGCGATGCCACATGCCCGGTGTGAAGATCCCGCCCGGCATCGTCTTCGCAAATCATCGAATCGCAGTGTTCAACGCGTCAGATCCGCTTACTCCGCGCTGACAAGCTACTTGCCTGGCCGCATTTGAAGCAACTGCTTCATGCCATCCATCAACACGTTTTCCACCTCAGGAGCCGTGCGCGAAACAGGGCCAGTTTCGTAGCCGCCCTGCGAATAGGCGATGCTGGTGCCGATGTAGCCCGGGCTGTAGTCGCCATACGCAGCCATGGCGACAAAGCGGTCTGGAGCCATCTTCTGCGCCGCCAACTGGTATTCCACAAACAGTTCCCCAGGCATATAGAGCACTCGCGCATTTCCCAGCGTCAGCATGAACAACGGAATTTTGCGTCCGGCGCGGTACATGTTCATCCAGTTCAGATCATGCGAAGCGCTCAAGCGTGCGCGCTCGGCTGCCTTTGTGTCGCCCATCTTTTGTTTGATCGCTGCTTCGTCCAGCAACGCTTTGGCAGGCGGCAGCGACACGGGTAGCGAGTCCCAGTGCACCTCGCTCGCCTTGATCGGCAACCACTGCGTTTCGTTAAACGCCGACTGCATTCCCAGCGCCAGACGCTTTGCCAGCACGGGCCGGTTCTCCGGCGAGCCGTCATTGTACTTGCCTGCGGCAACGTTGCCGCCCGCGCCGTTGAAATGGATGTGCACGATGTCCGGATGTTCGTTTTCATGCATCGCGCGCGCCATTCCAACGAAATCCGCGCTCACCGCCCCCTTGCCGTAGTGGCTCTGCGGATGCGTCGCATAGTAAGAGATCATGGCGATCGCCTTACCCTTGTTCCAGAAGCTGATGACACGGATGTAAGGGTCAATCGTTCCTTCTGGTGCGGCGATCGCTTCGGGGATCTTTGACGAACTCAACCGCATGACCTTCACTTTTCCATCCGGCCCGAGGATTCTGCGATTCGACGCTACTTTCTCAACCATCGCCTTGCCCAGCCCGATGTTGGTGATCTCCACCGGCTTTGCCACGGCCTTGCGAATTGCCGCAGTCACCTTCGCAATCGCTTGCGCAGCGAACGCTTCATGATAGAGCTTGCCGCCCAGACCCACAGGTCCGAGCAGTTTGTTCGCCGCCGGATCGTACTCCGGCGCATCGTGCTGGTGCAGGGTGTTCACCGTCACGTGGTCCATGTCCGTGCCAGCCGCCAGTGCGATCTGGCGTCGCCACTCCTCCCAGCCTTGGGCAGCGATGCCGACCCAATCGACGGCGGTCATGACAATCGGCTTGCCTGCTCCGAAAATGATCACCCCCCGCGCCGACAGCTTGTCGTCGATTTTCGCCGCGGGCTTCACGCCTCCGTCGCAACAGAGCGGCGCGCCCAGCGGCGGAGTCACGTCGGCTTGAAACGTGGCGATCCGCAGGGGCTGCTGCGCCATCAGGGGAAACGAAAAAACCAATATTGAAAGCAATCGAGTCATAGTTTAGTTACTTCAACAGCGGCCGCACATATTTCATCACCAGCGCCGCCACCTTCTCATTTCCTTCAGCTGTCGGATGGATCCCATCGCGCTGCATAAGCGCCGAATCCGTCGCCACGCCCTGAAGCAGGAAAGGTATGCGCGTCAGTTTGTTCTTGGCCGCGATCTCCACATATATTTTCTCAAATCCGCGGACGTAATCATCCCCGTAGTTGGGCGGTAACGTCATCCCCGCCATCACTACCTTCGTGCCTGCCCCGCGCAGTGCGGAAACCATCCGCTCCATGTTCGTGCGCGTCACGGTGAGCGGCAGGCCGCGCAGGCCGTCGTTCCCGCCCAACTCCAAGATCACCAGCACCGGCTTCATGCCAATCACGCGATCCAGCCGCTCCACCCCGCCTGAAGTGGTGTCGCCACTGATCCCTTCATTCACCACGTGATACTTCAGGCCAGCCCGGTCAATCTCCTTTTGCAGAAAATCGGGATAGCTCTTGCCCGGTTCCGCGCCGTACCCCGCGGAGAGGCTATCGCCGAAGGCGACCACCACAGGACGCGGATCCGCAACCTCGGCAACCACAGGTTTCGGCGCTTCCACTCGCGCCGGCAACGGCTCGTCAGATTTCTTGCAACCGCTCGCAAAAAGCAGCGTCAGTATAAACAGATAGAATTTTCCCACTCAATGCCATAATAAGCTTAGTCGCCCTCATGATTCAGGTCACCTCACTCACCAAGACGATCGAAACCGCTACTCACCGCGTGGAAATCCTGCGCGGCATTGATTTTTCCGTGCCCGCCGGACAGTTCGTCGCCATCATGGGACCCTCAGGCAGCGGTAAGAGCACTCTGCTCGGCCTCCTCGCAGGGCTCGATTCCGCCACCAGCGGCAGCATCAAGCTCGATGGCGAAGATATCACCGGACTAGACGAGGACCGCCTGGCGCTGCTACGCGGGCGCAAGATCGGCTTCGTCTTTCAGTCCTATCAACTGATCCCAACATTAACCGCACTGGAAAACGTGCTGCTGCCGATGGAATTGGCGGGCGATCGCTCGGCCAATCCCGATCGCGCCAAAGAATTGCTCGATAGCGTTGGCTTGAGCGACCGCCGCGATCACTACCCCATCCAGCTTTCCGGCGGAGAACAGCAGCGTGTGGCACTGGCCCGCGCCTTCATGCTGCGGCCGCCTATTCTGATGGCCGATGAACCAACTGGCAACCTGGATAGCGCCAACGGGAAACTCGTTCTCGATCTCCTCATCCAACTGAACCGTCGCGAAAAAACGACTCTGGTATTGGTGACGCACGACCGCGAACTCGCCGCCCACGCTGACCGCATCATCACACTTCATGACGGAGCCATCGTGAGTGACCAATAACACGGCATTCAAGATCGCCTGGCGCGAATCGCGCGCATCGTCGGCAAAATTCGTCTTCGTAATTCTTGCCGTTGCCGCAGGAGTCGGCGCACTTACCGGCGTCCGCGGATTCAGCCGCGGATTTCGCGACATGCTGTTGAAGGACGCGCGCACCCTCATGGCCGGCGATCTTTCCGTTCGCGTCTTTGAGATGCAGAACAAGGATCAAAGCGCGCTTTTCGATTCCCTCCAGGCGCGTGGGGTGCAGCGCACATGGATCACGGAAACCGTATCTATGATGTCGTCTTCGCAATCGCCCGATCCCGTCCTGGTTTCCGTCAAGGCCGTGGAACCCGGCCTCTATCCCTTCTACGGCAAAGTGGAATTGAGCCCGGCAGCAACGCTCAGCGACCAACTGCGTGACGACGCCGTCGCCGTGTCGGAGGATCTGCTTCCGCGGCTACAGGTGAATGTTGGCGATGCAGTAAAACTCGGTGGCCAGGAATATCGCATCGTGGGAACCGTCGTCTCCGAGCCCGATCGCATGGCGGGCAGCTTGAACGTTGGTCCGCGCATCTTGCTGTCTCGCGACGCGCTGATTCGTTCCGGCCTGTTGCGCCCCGGCAGCCGCTCCGCGCAGCGGTTCCTGTTCAAGCTTCCGCCGGAAATTCGCAACGTGGAAAGCATCCGCGCCGAACTGAAGCAGGCGTTTCCAGATGCGGTGATTGCGGACTTTACAGAGACCCATCCACTGATCACGCGCGGACTCGACCGCGCCACCATGTTCCTTAGTCTGGTTAGCCTGATCGCCATGATCGTCGGTGCGATCGGCGTTTCCACGGCCATCCATTCTCACTTGCAGCAGAAGATGGATTCTATCGCCGTGATGAAGTCCATCGGCGGCCGCAGCTGGCAGATCATCCGCATCTATTCTCTACAGGCCCTGATGCTGGCCATGGCTGGCAGCGTGGCCGGCCTGATTCTCGGGCTCATTGTAGAACAGGCGTTCCCCCTGCTCATCGCCAAATTCTTTCCCGTCCACCCGGAGTTTCACTTCCACTGGCAGTCTATCGTCGAAGGCCTGTTGGTGGGCGGCCTCTCCACCATGTTGTTTACGTTACCGCCACTTTTGGGGATTCGCCGCATTAAACCGAATCTGATTCTACGCCGCGAAATGGAAGAATCGAAACCGCGCGGCATGGAGCGCATCCGCGGAATGTTTGCTCCCGCAGTCGCAGGATTATTGATTTTATTAGGTCTGGGCGGTATCGCTACGTGGCTGGTGATGGGCTTGACCGGACGGAATTCAGACGATGCCTATCGCGTCGGCGGCTACTTCGTCGGCGGACTGGTTGTTGCCATCCTCGCCCTCTCGGCATTTGCTTGGCTGTTGCTGCGGGTGTTGCGCCTTCTGGTGCGAGTATTCAAAGTAGCCCTGCCTTCAACGATCCGCCACGGTATTTCGAATCTGTACCGGCCCGGTAATCAAGCCGAAGCCGTGCTGGTTTCGCTCGGACTCGGTGTCATGTTCACACTGACGGTGTATCTGGTGCAGCATTCCGTCCTTGCGCAGATCGCCCGCAGCGCTCCGCCATCCATGCCCAATGTGTTTCTCATCAATATCACCGAGCATGAGGCACCCGCGATTCTTGTGGCCTTACAAAACGCCAAGGGCATGCAAGGCAAGCCTGAAGTGCTGCCTGCTTCGAATGCCAAGCTGATCGCGGTCAACGGCGAACTGGTGGAAGACAAATTCAAAGAGGGACCCGGACGCCGCTTCCGCCAGGCGCGATCTGCGCGCTGGTCCGCCACGGTGCCGGAACATACTGACATCATCAAAGGCGCATGGTGGCAGACCTTCGACAAGACTGCTCCGCAAGTGGCCGTCTCTGAAGATGCGGCGAAGATCCTTGGCATCGAGCCGGGTGCCCGCTTGGAATGGAGTGTGGGCGGACGCAAGGTCGCCACACCCGTGGCTGCCATCTATCGCACGGAAACCGTGCGCGCAGGGATGGCCTTTGAGTTCATCTTCACGCCTGGCGTGTTTGAGGGCGTGCCCGTACTCTATTTTTGCGGAGTGCGAATGGAGGCCGGGCAGATCGCCGCGATGCAACGCGCGTTCTACGCACAGTTCCCGGCTGTTACAGTCATCAACATTGCGGATGTGCTCGACCGCGTTCAGGAAGTGGTGGACCAGATCGCAATTGTCGTACGCTTCATCAGTGCCTTTGCGATCTTTGCTGGCGCTATTATCCTGGCCTCCAGCATTGCCGGAACGCGATTCCGCCGCATCCGCGAGGTGGTGATCCTCAAGACGATCGGCGCGACTCGTCGTCGCGTCTCGTCCATCTTCCTCGTGGAATTTCTCATTCTGGGCGCTGTTTCCGGGCTCATGGGCAGTATTCTGGCCAGCCTGTTCTCCTGGTTGCTGCTGAAGCGCCTGCTTGATTCCGAGTTCCGATTTGATGTCATTCCGAATCTCGCCGCCATCGTTCTCACGGCACTGATTGCCGCAGGTACAGGCTGGCTTGCCAGCAGTCGCATACTGCGCCAGAAGCCTCTGGAAGTGCTGCGCGGGGAGTAGGGTTGTGTAAGAAGCGGTCTAAAACCAGTAAAAGCAGGCCTCGCAACGTTCCAAACCGGAAAAAACCCAAGAAACACGCGTTTTTTTGCTTTTTTTCTCTTTACATCGGCCTCAACTGTACCTTATGATTAGACAGCTAACGACACTTTTCTAAAACATTCCTCATTGAAATTGTTTTGATCGTGTTCAAACGGAATATAAGAAACACAAGGAGTATATTATGGCAACAGCAACTCGAATGACACAAACCCAGTTGATCAAGGAACTGGCAGCAGCTACCGAGACGAGCAACAAGATCGCGAAGACCTTCCTCGAAACCTTCGCATCCGTAGCTGTGCGTGAGACGAAAAAGAACGGCGTGTTCGTATTGCCCGGCGTCGGCCGCCTGGTGCGTGTGGAACGCAAAGCCCGCATGGGCCGCAACCCCGCGACCGGCGCAGCGATCAAGATCCCTGCCAAGAAAGTGGTCAAGTTCCGCGTGGCTAAGGCAGTGAAAGACGCAATCGTTCCGCCGAAAAAGGCGAAAGCATAGTCTTAGAGCTTCAGCTGGAAAAGAAAACCCCGCTTGCCTGTCCAGGCAGCGGGGTTTGTTGTTGGAAAACCTTCAAGAGGCCGCTCAAATTGCGATGCGGCGCGAGGAAGCCTTAAGCCTGCTTCTTCTCTTCCGGCTTTTCTTCGTTCTCAGCTTTCAAAGCATTCTTGAAATTCCGAATACCTTCTCCCAGGCCTTTCGCCACTTCGGGAATTTTCTTGCCGCCAAACATCAACACGGCAACACCCAAAATTACGAGCAACTCAGGGAGTCCAATAGAACGCAGCATAGGGCCTCCTTGTAACACTTCTATTGTATGGGCCGAATTCCGCCAGAGTCAAGCCCGGCAAATCGCAACACCTACGGTTTTGCCACCGCCATCGTCACTTTATCCGTGCTTGTGACGCCGCCGATGCTGATCTGAACGGGAACATTCCCTATGTCGATCCCATCGGGAACAATCACATTCAACTGATTCACACCCACAAACTGTGGGCTCAAACCATAGAAGAGCACCTGCGCCGAAGCGCCGCCAATTGTTACCCGCGGTTTGGTTGCCGTGTAGCGCAGTGCGTCCGTTGAATCCGCGCCGTCCGCAATTCCCAGATCCACCGCGCCCAGGCCCGTGGCCAGTATAAAAACCACCTCGCCGAATTTCGATGGCCGTGTTGCAATGCCGGGAACCGATCCACTACCGGCTGCGAGCGTTCCGTCCTGATTGATTATGATGCCTGTCCCAACCCCTGATTGAAGTGCAAAGATCGCCGGTGAAAAAGGTGAAACGATAACACTGAAAGGCGGCAGCAGCGTGCCGTTCACTGTCACCGCCACTGTGGCTTTGCCCGCTTGTACCTTCCATGGTACTTGTGCATTGATCTGCCCGGCGGAAACAAACACCAGCGGAGCAGGAAGATTATTAACCGTCACGGAAGTCCCGCCCAGCGAGAGCGGCAGCGGCACGGTTGACGCTTGCGCATTAGCTCCCGAGGCGAGTCCATTGCCAAACAGGCTGATCAACGATCCTGCGGCAATCTGCTGCGTTGCTAAAAACGAGGCTCCATTCAGAATACTCTTTACCCGCGGAGAGCCGGTGGTTGTATTCAGAAAAAGCGAGATCACCGGATTCTGGTTCGGAAGCTGATGGATCGAAATGACGTCAGGCCTGCCATCTCCATTCAAATCGGCAGTGAAAAGGCTGGAAGGTGCACCGCCCACATCCACCAGGCCCGAAGGCTTCATTGAGCCATCGGCATTGGCGAACAGCACAGCCAGCGCGCCAATATCGGGAGCATTCTGAACAACGTCGCTCCGCCCGTCGTCATTAAAGTCTCCGGCAGCCGCGACCGTGCTTCTGGCCGTTGTCTTGACCGGAGGCTGATAACCGCCATTGCCCGACGACAGTACGACGTGAATACATCCGGTCGTGCAGGCAGTGGTGCTGGCTATCGCGGCTATGTCCTTTAGGCCATCACCATTAAAGTCGGCAAACACGTAATTGGGCTTGCTTGTGGTTGCCAGGCTGAAGGCGCCACCGTATCCCGGAAATGTGCCATCTCCCTTGTTGTAAATAATGATGTGGTTTCCACTTGTGTCCGCAACCAGGATGTCCGGAATCCCATCGCCGGAAAGATCGGTCACCGCCATTGGTGCGTATCCCTGCAACCCCGCCGTTGCCGGCGCGCTGAACGAACCACCCCCAGTCGCTAGCATAATGGCGGTTGAAGTTCCAGCATGCAGAATCAAGTCCGCCGAGCCGTCGCCATTCAGATCCGCTGCGAAGTCCACTCCAACCGGAGCCTTGGGATCCGCAATCACTTGCGAAGTAACTGGTGCCTTGAACGTTCCATCGCCATTGGAGAGCAGCACCTGAAAGATAACACCGTTGGCCGTGATCTCTTGAATTCCCAAATCTGTTTTCCCGTCATGATTGAAGTCCGCCGCGATGATCACTTCTCCGGCTGGTGGCGAGGGCCGGTTCGGAATCGTATATGACGCCCGGGCCGACTGCAACGTCCCGTTGCCATTTCCAAACATGATGGAGATGGTTGAGTCGCACTGCAGCGCAAGATCCAACTTTCCGTCGCCATCGAAATCTCCGGTATAAAGAACCGCCGAGCCATTGCAATTCGTGGCATAGTTGTTTGCTTTAAACGTCGCCGTCTGCGCGGACGCGGCCTGCGCCGCTATTAGGATAATCAGGATCTTAAACAAGTGGGGTGCTCCTTCAAACAACTCCTATTGCACCACGACTTGAGAGCAGCTCGCAGCCTGCTACGTAGTTTTTCTAATCTCGACATCGTGGTGTTGTCAAGGGTGGGGCGGGCGATTCGCCCATAAGCGCTAAAATAACATGTCTCAATCGCCGAGTCTCTAAATCCCAGGTGACATTGTTCAGCCGATGCAGGGCAAATTGGCACTCCAATGCCACTCGTTTTTCGTGGTGTGGAATCCAGTTGTGTTGATCTGTGTCCATCTGTGTTTGTCCGTGGTTAATGTTCTTGAGAATATCAACCCGAATCGAGCACTGAAAAGTTAACCACGGTTAAACACAGATGGAACTGAGGATGCGACTTGGATTCTTCGGATACTCCCATCCGCCAGCGTATAGCGCGTTCCCAATGAAAGACGAGTGGCATTAGATTGGCAATCCGCGGCCGACCTGTCCGCCGTCTTGGCCGCTGGAGCTGTAGCGAAGGAGGATTCGCCTGCCCTGGCTAATTTTAAAATCACCCCACCCTCACGGACACGGCTTTCCAATTCATAGAAAACTGCCGGATTACAGAAGTCTTTTGATCTACTTGCAATGCTTTTGTGGCATTAGCCCGCAGCTTACCACTCATGCCTGGGTCTATAATGTGCATTGGCGAACAACATGGACACTGTGATTACTGAATATCAGAAATGGAAAGAACAGGGCGAGAGCCTGCGCGCGAAAGCGAAACTCGCGATGGAGACAAGGTTCCGCGAAATCCTCGCCGAAGCCGTGGACATCGCGAACCTCTACCGGCAGGACTTCGGCACGGCGCTGAAGCCGCCCGCCTCGATTACCTCTTTCAAGTTCAAAGCGAACGTGAAGGCTAAGGGAAAGGCCCCCGCAAAATCCGCGAAAGCGCCCGCCGCCGCAGCCAAAGCAGAGAAGGCGGCACCGCCGAAGGCAGACGCAAAACCTGACAGCCCGCACTTGACGGCGATGCGCAAGAAGCTCGATCAGACCACGAAAAAGCTGGAGGCTGCCCGCGCCGCCGGACAGAACACCAAGAATCTGGAAGACAAAATCTACGAATTGGAAGACACCATTCGATTAGCAGAATTACCATAAATGCGAGCGACCACCGAAAGCATGAACGAAATCTCGTCTAATCCGTGGCGCGGACAATCGTGTCTGCCGCGTCGAGACTCGTCTCGACGCATTGTTTCTTACGTTTCCGCTCCACGCCTTCTTTGCCTTCTGTTATCGATCGCCGCCGCCTGCGCGCAAATCGACGATGCCGCAAAACGCCAATACGACGAGCTTGTAAAGAAGCAGCACCTCGGTGGCCGCATCAAACCAGAAGAACGCCAGTTCATGATGAAGATCTTTCCCCAACTTCATCCGGCGCAGGATTCCACGGGTATGACGCCGCTCACCGACCTTGGCAAAGGGTCGTATAAGGGCGAGCAGGGCGGACTCTATCCCGATGGCGAAAACACCATGCCCGCTGCGCATCGCGAAGCAGGCAAGCGCCAGGCCGCAAAGATCGTCCCGCTCGACGCGGATGGGAATCCTTCCCCCAAAGGCAAAATCGTGCTGATGTCCATCGGCATGTCGAACACCACGATGGAATATCAGGCGTTCATGAAGCTGGCCGCCAGCGAGTCGCTGAACCCCAATCTGGTGCTCGTCGATGGCGCGCAAGGCGGACAGTCCGCGCTCGAGACCTCCGATGCCAACGGCAATTATTGGAAAGTGGTGGATGAGCGCCTGAAGGCCGCCGGCGTTACGCGCAAACAGGTGCAGGCCGCCTGGATGTTTCATGTAGTGGTCACGCCCTACAGGCCCTTTCCGCTCGATGTGCGCCGCTTGCAAAATCTGATGACAGAGACGCTGCGTGTCGCCCAGGAGCGGTTTTCCAATCTCAAAATCACCTATCTCTCCAGCCGCATCTACGCCGGCAATGCGCTGGTGCCGCAAAACCCCGAGCCG
The DNA here is from genome assembly GCA_903881085.1 of uncultured Acidobacteriia bacterium. GTDB lineage: Bacteria > Acidobacteriota > Terriglobia > Bryobacterales > Bryobacteraceae > CAIRSA01. The sequence goes on along the minus strand of CAIRSA010000495.1, from coordinate 5,975 downwards.
CATTCCTATGAGAGCGGCTTCGCCCCCAAGTGGATGATCGCCGAACAGATCGCCGGCTATCTTGAATACAACTACGATCCCGCTCGCGGTGCCGTGCGCTTTCCATGGATCGCCTGGGGCCCATACATGTGGGCCGATGGTGTGAAGGGCCGCAAAGACGGCTTGAAGTGGACACGCGAGGACTTCGGCAACGATGGCATGCACCCCTCCGAATCCGGCCGCCAGAAAGTGGCGCACATGCTCATGCAGTTCTTGAAAACCGAGCCGACTGCCAAATCCTGGTTCCTCGCCAACGCCGCGCAAACTGCGCCGCCCGCGACGCCTGCACCCGCTCCAACAGCGCAAACCTTCGATCCCAACGTGCTGCGCCAAAAAGTGCAGAGCGGGCAGCAACTCACGCCTGAAGAGCGCAAGTTCATTCAAGAGCGCGCCGGACAATCGCAGCAACAGAACCCCGGCCAGAACAATGCAGCCCAGATGCAGAAGCGGCGCGAGCAGTATATGAAGGAACATCCGCCGCAAAGCTCCCTCGGCCTCATTCCCCTCACCGATTTGGGAACCGGCAAGTACAAGGGAGAAGAAGGCGGGCTCTATGCTGGTGGAGTCAACACGCCGCCCGCGGCGCATCTTGCCGCGGGCGTCAGCATCGCCAAGACCATCACGCCGCTGAATGCCTCCGGTGCGAAATCGGCAGACGGGAAAATCGTCCTACTCTCGATTGGCTTCTCCAATCCAAGCATCGAATTTCCCGCCTTCCAAAAGCGCGTGGCTGATGACGGCGACGTAAATCCGAAACTCGTAACAGTGAACGGCTGCGTGGGTAGCCAGGCCGCCAGCGTCATTGCAGATCCAAATTCAAACTACTGGAAAATCGTCGACCAGCGGCTAGCCGCGGCCAGCGTGACAGGCCAACAGGTGCAAGCCATCTGGTTGAAGGAAGTAAACCCTGGCCCCACCCAGCCTTTCCCTACGGAATCGAAAAAGCTCCACGAGAACCTGATCGCCACGCTCCACAACCTGCACGACCGCTTCCCCAATGTGAAAGTCGCGTTCCTTTCCAGCCGCACCTACGGGGGCTATACGGAACTGGGCGGAAGTCCTGAGCCCTGGGCGTATGAAACCGGTTTCTCAGTGAAGTGGGTAGTCTCCGATCAACTCGCGGCCAAGCCGGAGCTGAACTACGATTTAGCCAAGGGCGCCGTAAAATCGGCGTGGATCGAATGGGGCCCCTATCTTTGGACCGATGGAGTGAAAGGCCGCAAAGATGGCTTTGTTTATCTGCGCGAGGACGTGCGCGAAGATGGCCTGCATCCCTCGGACAAAGGCTCGGCCAAGATCGCCGCGATGATGCTGAATTTCTTCAAGACCGATGCGGCTACGCGTTCGTGGTTTCTGAAGTAGCCGGCATGGAAATGAACGCCCGTTACAAAAGCAGATCGTACACGATCTTCAATCCGCCGGCGATGTAGAACGGCCAATCCATCCACTCCGCGCGTCCGAACAACAGACCGGCGAACACTGGCGCCAAAGAAGTGCCGGCGGTTCGCACCACGCCGGTAATGCCCGCAACGGCCGAGCGTTCCTCGGCAGGAACAACCGCCATGGTGTAGCTCTGCCGTGCCGGCACGTCCATTTGGCTGATGCTGAAGCGCAACAACAGCACCAGCACAGCCAGCGGCAGTGTTGGCATCAATGGCAGCATCAGCAGCAGGACGTTTGAGGGCAAGTGCGAAAACACCATGGTGCGGATCAAGCCGAAGCGTTCCGCCAACCGCCCCGCCAACAGAGCCGAGACGGCAGCCAGCAGATTCGCGCCGAAAAAGATGGCGCCCAGTGTAGAGGGTTCCACGCCCCAGCGCAGATGGAACCAATATGCGGCAAAGGTCTGCACCACGAAGCCGCCGCCAAACGCATCGAGGGCGAACAGCGCCGAAAGCTTGATCACCACCTGCTTTGATTTTCTAATTCCAAACATCGAACTCTGCACGGGAGCGCCAACTTCAATGGAACCCGAAAGCCGGCTGAACAGAAAAGCCAGCGCTGCGCCCAGCAAGCCGTAGAGCAGCACGATGTTGCGCGCGCCGCCAGGCAGTGCCTGCGTTAGTATGCCGCCGCACAACGCTCCGGCGGCCGTGGCTAGTGAGCCTGCCAGCGAATACTGCGCGAACATCTGCGTGCGGCCCTTCGGTGGAACAATGTGTGCCAGCGAGGCCTGTTCGATGGGAAGAAATGGCCCCACTTCACCACCGCTCGGGCTGATCACTCCCAGCGTGCCTGTAATCAGCAGGACCATAAAATTGTGCGTCAGCGCGAAAAGAAAGCCGGAAACGGCCATCAGAATCGCCCCGGCGATGAGCATCCGTTTGCGGCCCATGCGGTCCGCGCGCGTCGTCAAAAGCAATGAGATGGCCGTATCGCCGGCCAAGGTGAGTGAGAATAAAAGCCCGGTCTGAGACTCGCTGAAGCCAAGCCCGGTGAGATAGATGACAAGTACGACGGAAAGCGACCCGTAGGCAAATAATCGGGTGCACCGGGTCAGAAAGAGGATTCTGCCGTCATCCACGGACCCGCATCCCCAGCGCGCGGGCCACCCAACTGTCGTTCCAGCGGCGAACCAGACCATCGAAAGTCATGACCTTTGACCACTCTTTCCAATACGTTCCCAGCGAGCCTGGATTATAGTAACTGCCAACCACCAGACTGAGTAAATATTTCAGAATGGATGGCCGTAGCGGTTCAAAGAACTGGTCGCGTTGGTCTACCAGATAGCTACAGTATCCGTGGATCCATTGGAAGGGCACATATCCGATATTGCGTTTTACCGTGGCGAGGGTTTCGGCAAACATCAACTGTCTCTGTCCCAGCGTCTTGTTCGCCTTGTGCATTCGCGAATTCGCCAGGAAGTCGTCCACCTTCATCAACTCGTGGTCTTTGGCCAGCCGCAGCCACAGGTCGTAATCGAACGCAAAGTGCAACTGCGTATTCATGCCGCCGATCTTTTCCAGGGCGGACCGGCGCAGGAAACTGGCCGGCTGGCAGATGAAACATTCCTGGCGTAGAATCTCGCGATCGAAATGGCGTGTCGGGTAAGGGGCGATCAAGCGGCCGTTGTCATCGATCCAATAGGCGTCGCCGTAGACTCCGGCAGCATGCTCGGACTCATTCAAATATTGGACGGCGCGTCGAATGGCACCTGGCATGTACGTGTCATCCGCGCACAGAAAAGCAAACACCTGGCCCTGGGACATTTGGAATCCGCGCTGAATCGCATCGCTGGTTCCACGGTCAGGTCCGGTGTGATATTGTAACTTGGACTTGTACTTCTCCAGGATCGATATGGTTTCGTCCGTTGAACCCCCGTCGACGACGATGTATTCAAGGTTCGGATAATCCTGCTCCAGCACGCTCAGGATTGTCTCTTCCAAAAACCTTGCTGCGTTAAACGTCGGAGTAACAATGGATACGAGCGGGTACTCGATCATGGTTTTGCTTTAAACAAGTGTACCAGTTTTAGAGACTTAACAGGCATCGCGGTATGCCGCCGGTGGGTCCTTGACAGCGCCGGTTTCCTGTCCTATCCTGAAGTTGTTATGCAACTGAGTTTCAAGAAGACTCAACGGCGGAACGGCTCCACCCAGCTTTCCATCCTCGACCTGGCTCAGGGCGAAGATGGAATCCTCGAACGGCTCGAGGTCCCAGCTGAAGTTGGACACCGTCTGATGGAGCTCGGTTTTCTTCCCGGCGCCAGCGTAACTGCTGCCCACAGCGCCCCTGGCGGTGATCCCAGGGTGTTCCGGGTGGATGGTTCCGAGTTTGCTTTGCGCGCATCCACCGCGCAGCATTTGAAGATCCGCTCACCGAAGACTGTACGGACATGAGCCAGACTCCAAATTGCCACGACGGCGCTGTACTTCCTCCTGAGTTTCGCAACTTAGCTGCAACTAAGCGTCACGTCGTCGCCCTCGTGGGTCCGCCGAATTCCGGTAAAACCACCCTGTTTAACGCCTTAACCGGCCTGCGGCAGAAGGTGGCCAACTTTCCAGGTGTCACCGTAGAACATCACGTAGGCAAGGTGAAGCTGTCAGGAGACCAGGAGGTATTCCTTGTAGACCTGCCCGGCGTATACAGTTTAACGCCTCGCTCCGAAGACGAAAGAGTCACGCACGATGTCCTCACCGGCCTGAATCCGTCCATCGGAAAACCGGATGCTGTTCTCCTGATTCTCGACTCAACCAACCTGAATCGCCACATGGTGCTGGCGGCGCCCGTGCTTAGCCTGAAGTTGCCCACGCTGGTCATCCTCAATATGGCCGACGATCTTACCAGCCGGGGCGGCAATCTCGATGTCCAGGCCCTTTCTCACCAGCTCTCCGCGCCGGTCGCCCTCATCAGTGCAGCTAAAGGCCAGGGGTTGGACAAAGTCTTTGCGTTCCTTGCCGGCGGCGCGGTGCGGCCGGCTGTGCAATTGCCGATTCTGCAATTGCCGGTTTTGAATGACGTTCCAAAATGCCGCCAGTGGGCGGGCCGCGTCGGACAAAGCGCAGGCTATACCGCACCCGCGCCGCCGATGTGGACGCGCCGGCTTGACGCGGTTTTTCTTCACCCCGTGGCCGGACCAGCCATCTTCGTTGTAGCCGTCATCGCCATCTTCCAAACCATCTTTGCCGGAGCGAAACCGTTGATGGATGGCATGCAGGAGCTAATCACGTCTTCCGGCGCCGCGATTGGGGCAATCATCCCGCCTGGATTGTGGCGGTCGCTTCTCATCGATGGAATCTGGAGCGGAGTCGGCTCCGTGCTGGTCTTCCTGCCGCAGATTTTGATTCTCTTCCTCTTCATCGGCGTCCTGGAGGACTCCGGATATCTGGCCCGTGCCGCGCTGATTGCCGACCGCACCATGGCCCGCGTAGGATTGCAGGGAAAGTCTTTTATCCCACTCCTATCCGCCTACGCCTGCGCGGTGCCCGCCATCATGGCCACGCGCACCATTGAGAACAAGCGAGACCGCATCGCCACCATCCTGATCGCGCCCTTTATGACTTGCTCGGCGCGATTGCCTGTCTACACTCTTATCATTGCGGCCTTTATTCCCGATCGGAATTTTCTAGGCCCCGTCCTCGGTCAGCGCGCCGCGGCCATGCTCGGCCTATATGCCATTGGCTTTCTCGCCGCCATCCTCACCGCCAGGCTGCTCAAATCGTCAATCCTGAAGAGCGCAACCACGTCCTTCATTTTGGAGATGCCGCCCTACCGCATGCCCACCTTGCGTTCACTCGGTATTCGACTTTTTGATCGTGCGCGCGTCTTTCTGCGCCGTGCCGGTACGGTCATTCTCGGCGTGGCAGTCATATTATGGGTGCTGGCGAATCTCCCGCTCGATAACGGCAAGCCTCCAGCCATCGAAAACAGCATCGCCGGCATGATCGGCCACACCATTGAGCCCGTAATCAAGCCTCTCGGCTTCAATTGGAAGATCGGCATCGGCCTGATCACCTCGCTTGCCGCACGCGAAGTAATCGTAGGAACGCTGGGCACCATCTATGGAATTGAGGGCGCCAAATCCACCCACGTTGGTCTTCAGGAAGCGCTTCGGCAGGACCTGACTCCGCGCGGTGCGTTCGCCTTGTTGATCTTCTTCGCCTTCGCCATGCAGTGCTTTTCCACCGTAGCCGTTGTTCGCCGCGAAACCGGCGGCTGGAAATGGCCCGCCATTCAGTTCGCCTACATGACCGGCTTTGCCTACATCTGCGCCCTCATTGTCAATAACGTATAGATCCTGACCACGCACCCTGCCCATACTAATCGCCGTGTGGTCCTGTGCGAAGTTTTGGAACCCTTGTACCTATCAGCCCATTTGTGCCCTGAATTCCAGGCTGTAAATTCGTTTCAAGCCACTAAATAGAGCAGTCGACGGCAAATTCGGATGGGTGGCGAGACTGCGCAAACTGGGGACTGCCTACATGTTTCCGGCGTCT
>CAIRSA010000494.1 GCA_903881085.1 uncultured Acidobacteriia bacterium | reverse complement strand
CACCCCGAAAAACGAGTGGCATTGGAGTGCCAATTCGCCCTGCATCGGCTGAAGAATGTCACCTAGGATTTAGGGACTCGGCGATTGAGACAGGTTATCTTAGCGCTTATGGGCGATTCGCCGGTCCAATTTGCGGTCAAACCGATTCCTTCACACGTTCTGAGGTTGCGGAGCAGCCCCATGCTGACGAATGGGGCTACGGTTCCACTATGCGAAGGACCTGGTCCGCCTTTATCTCCCGCAACACAGACTTGGCGCCGCCCGGCCACATTATCTCCACCGACTCCGCCATGGCAGTTCCACTCAAGCCGAAATGAACAGTCTTCTCGCTAGATCCCAAATAGCCCACCGCTGTCGTGACGTGATTGAATTGCAACTTTCCGCCGGCGGAGATCTTTACCGAAGCCCCAATCGCATCTCGATTCGATTTTATCCCACGCAGCTCCAGTCGCAGCCAGTGGCGCCCCGCGCCCATCGCATTGCGGTAAATCACCGGAGGCTGCCCCAACCGCGTGACCACCGCGTCCACGCGCCCATCCCCATCCAGATCCCCAAACGCAACGCCGCGATGCTGGGCACGGCCGGGGATCAGCACCGAATCGAATGTCCCGTCGCCCTTGTGCATCAGAAGCTGATTCTGCTGCCGCGAAGCCCTGTTCGAAAACTTCTCGGTATTGTCATTGACGTCTCCATTTGCCGAGAAGATGTCTTTCAAACCGTCGTTATCGAAATCGTATATGCCCGCGCCCCAGCCGCTATGCGGCAAAGTCGCTGGACCGATGCGGCTGCGGTAAGTCAGATCCTGGAACAGCCCGTTCGCCAGATTGCGAAAGAGCGGAAACGTCTCATTGGCAAGCGCGGTGATGAACAAATCCGGCCTCCCATCGTTGTCAATATCGCGAAAGTCGGCGCCCATCGAAGAGAGGATCTTTCCGTCATCGTTGATCGCTACGCCGGCTTCCATGCCAACCTCGGCAAACTTTCCGCCGCCTTCGTTGCGGAACAGAAAATTAGGTGCGGTATCATTGCTGACGAAAACATCCATGCGCCCATCGCCGTTGAAATCCGCGAACGCGACAGCCATCCCTTTCCCGATCCGCGCTCCGATGCCTGACGATATCGACACATCGCTGAACGTGCCATTTCCGTTGTTCCGAAGCAAAACATTGGGCAGCCCTTCGTAGTGCCTGGGGTGGCAATAAGTGCGGTAACCGGCCTTCGCGTCTCCGCAAAAGGGCTCCTTGGCTGGATCCCATTTGCAGTAATTGACGATAAATAAATCCAGCAGGCCGTCGTTATCGAAATCGAACCACCCGGCGGAAACCGGCCACGCCGTTTGGGGAATTCCTGCGCTCACGGTGACATCTTCGAACGTGCCATCTCCGCGATTGCGGTAAAGCGTGCTGAATCCCACCCCGGTCACCAGCATATCGGTGAACCCGTCGTTATCGAAATCTCCCGCGGCAACGCCCATCCCATAGCCGCGCCCGCGCAGACCCGCCCGCTCTGTTACGTCCTCGAACTTCCAGCCGCCAAGATTGCGGTAAAGCCTGTTCGGGCCGGCACCATTCACCAGAAAGATGTCGGGCCTGCCATCGTTATCGAAGTCGAAAATCGCTATTCCTCCGGGCATTGTTTCGATCTGATGACGCCCGGCTGTCGGCGAATGCTCCAGCCTGGCTGGAAGTCCTGGCGCCACAGGGACGAATGTCTGAGGCTGCGCGCCCAGGATGGCAGACAAAAATAGCAATCCTTTACACTTCTTAACAGAGAGTTTACGCGATGACATGGACATCCGCATTGTGATAGTATCTCAAACAATCCAGTCGGTCTTGTCGCCTTCTGGATAATTTAACGTAGTGGGTTTAGGGGGTCACTTGAAAACCAAGTACTGTTTCTCGTCACTTCTCCTGTGTTTACTGGCAGCGTCATTGCCAGCGCAAGAGTTTCGTGCCACAATTTCCGGCCACGTCTTTGACGCGACCGGCGCCGCTGTGCCAAATGCAAAGGTCACGGCCATCAATTCAGAAAACAAAGAAACCGCAACCGCCACGAGCGATGCCTCGGGCACATATACGATTCCGTTCCTGCGGCCTGGCGACTACAAAGTCACCACGACCTCAACCGGCTTCAAACAATCCATTCGCGACCGCGTCACACTCGAAGTCGGCCGTGTCGCCGGCCTCGATATTACACTCGAAGTCGGCGCCGTCACGGACAGCGTCGAAGTCAGCGCGGAATCTTCGCAACTCGAAACGCAGACAGCCAGCCGTAGCGGCGTAGTCTCTCCGTTGCAGGTATCTGAACTTCCTCTGAATGCTCGCAATCCGTTCATGCTCGGCAGCATGATGCCGGGCGTTACGTTCCGCGGAGCAGCCATTTGGCAGCGCCCGTTCGATAACGGTGCAATTGCCCAATGGTCAGTCAATGGCAGCCGCGATTCATCCACTGAATTCATGATGGACGGCGCTTCGAACAACGGCCAGATGGGCGGCAACAACATCGCCTATGTGCCTATCGTGGACTCCGTACAGGAGTTCAGCATGCAGTTGAATCTCTACAATTCGGAATACGGCCACACCGGCGGCGGCATCATGAACGTAGTGCTGAAGAGCGGATCGAATGACTTCCACGCCACTGGCTGGGAATTCCTCCGCCGCACTCCGCTCGATGCGAATACCTTCCAAAACAACGCGGTCGGCGCGAAGAAATCGGAGCACTATCTGGACCAGTACGGCTTCCAGGTCTCAGGCCCGGTGTACATTCCCAAGCTGCTGAAGAAAGATGGCCCGGTGAAATTGTTCTACCTGGGCGCGTTTGAAAACTACCGCGAAGGCACGCCGAATCCGCTCATCGTTTCGTACCCGGAGCTGGCAATGCGTGGCGGCGATTTCTCCAAGATGGTGAATGCCGCAGGCAACCCCATCACGATCTACAATCCGTTCGCCACCACGAAAGACGCGAACGGCGATCCGATCCGCGCTCCGTTCCCGGGCAACATCATTCCTGCGAACCTGATTAATCCGATCGCGGTAAACGTCTCCAAGTATTTCCTGACGCCGAACCGCGCTGCGCCCGCCGGTTCGCGCTACTCGACCAACAACGTTTTGTTGCCCGATTATTTTGACGCCGACAAGTTCTACAATCTGATCCTCAAATTCGATTGGAACTTCGGCGATCGTCACCGCGCATTCGTACGCCATGCTTCGAACGACCGCACGGAAGACCGCGCGGGCAACGGTATCGACAACAAGCCGGGCACCGATGGCCAGCAGCCTTTCCAACGCATCAATGACGCCTATGTCGTCGATTGGACCACAACCGCATCTCCCACGTTGATCTTCAATGCGCGTGTGTCGTTTAACCGCTTCATCGAAAAAGGCTTCGGACGCGCCAACGAAGGCTTCGATGTTTCGAGCTTCGGACTCTCCAAGAGCTTGCTCAGCACGCTGCCTGGTCCGCTCTATTTCGGCAAGTGGAATTTCGCCAACTACGCTTCGCTGGGTCGCAGCCAGAGCAACAACTTCTCAAACACCTACCAGGTGGTTCTGAGCGCAACCAAGATCATGGGTAAGCACTCCATGAAGGCAGGCCTCGATATCCGTCAGATCAACTACCTGCAGGAAAACACGGGCGACATTCTAAGCTTCAGCGGCAACACCGGCTGGACCCAGAAGACGTTCAACCAGGGCGATTCCACCAGCGGTGACGGCTACGCGTCGTTCCTGCTCGGGCTTACCGATGGCTCGGTCAACTATCCGCTTTTCCCATGGTGGAAGCAGATGTACTTTGCTCCGTACTTCCAGGATGATTGGAAAGTATCGCGCCGCTTGACTGTCAACCTTGGCATCCGCAACGATTTGAACCAACCGCCCCACGAAAAGTGGAACCGCATGAACGGACCGTTCGATCCGAACGTTGCGAGCCCGCTTACTTCGCAGATCCCTGCGGCAATGACCGCACTATACCCGCAACTTTCTAACTTGAAAGGCAGCCTGACGTTTGCCGGAGTCAATGGCATCTCCTCGACACCTGCTAAATTCCAAAAGAACAACTGGCAGCCACGCGTTGGATTCGCTTATGAAATCAACCAGCGCCTGGTGACTCGTGGCGGCATTGGCTTGTACTATTCGAATCCCAATAACGACTTCTTCCAGAACGCTGGCTTCACCACCGGCACTACGCTGGTTAATTCGAACGACGGCGGCCGCACGCCCATCGCCAACGTACTCTCCAATCCGTATCCGAACGGAATCAGCGTTCCCACGGGATCTTCGGCAGGCGCGTTGACCTTCGTGGGCCGCAACAACAACTGGTTCGATTCGAACTTCGAAACACCACGGGTCTGGTCGTTCTCTTACGGCTTCCAGTTTCAGGCAACCCGCAGTTCGACTATCGACTTGTCGTACGTCGGCAGCCGCAGCAGCAACCTCAATATGAGCAAGCAGTACAACATTCCGTCAGCCGCTTTCCGCAAATTGTGCAACATTCAGGAAGGCGGAAGCCCGACGTATTGCGATGCCACGCTACCCAATCCGTTCAAAGGAATTGCGGCTTTCAATGGAACGGGGGCCTTCACCTCCGACACCATCTCCCGCTACAACATCAACCGTCCGTTCCCTCAGTTCAACGGCGACCTTACCCAGGTCGGCCGCAACGATGCGCGCATCTGGTACAACTCGGTGCAGATCAGCTACAACCTCCGCATGCGCGGCGGCCTGACTTTCACCACCAACTACAACTTCTCCAAGGAAGTGGAACGTAGCGGTTTCAACGATGCCTTCAATAATGTCTACCAACAGGGCATCTACCTGAACGACCGTCCACACGTCTTCAAGCTGACGACGGTTTACGAACTGCCGTTCGGCACGAACAAGAAGTTCGGCGCGGGCACAACAGGCCTGGCGAAGAAGCTTATCAGCAATTGGGAAATGAACGTGTTCTACAACAAGAGCTCGGGCGAACCGGCCGATCTTCCCGGCAACGTAATCATGCTGAAAGATCCGAAGACTCCGACCGCAAACTGGGATGGCAACGTGGACTTCAAGCAGTACCAGGTCCGCGGCTGGAATCCTTGCGTACTCCGCCAGCTTAACGATGGCACGGTCGCGCCCTCGCCAGGCAGCATCGCAGCCGGTTGCGGCACGGACCAATCGAAGTACGTTTGGTTCCAGACCGCAAGTTACGCACCTCGCTACACGCCGAACCGCACTGGCGAAATCCGCAAGAACGGAGCCTTCACGATGGATGCTTCCATCAACAAGCGCACCCAAATTACGGAACGCCTCTCCGCCCAGTTCGGAGTGGAAGCATTCAACCTGATGAACCACAATCAGATCTTCTTGCAGGGCTACAACACGGATCCGACCAGCCCCGCGTTCGGGACCTTCTTCCCGTCGCAGGTGTCGACCCAGAACGGTATGCCCCGCCAGTTGCAGATCCGCATGAAGGTTCTGTGGTAGAGAGCAGTTAGTCCTGTCCGAAAGAAAAGCGGCGCTTCACGGCGCCGCTTTTTTTGCGTCAGGAGGTCACATCGTCGGCTTCCGCAAGACTTCAAATAGTAGGGATCATGGCAGCTTGGGGAAGCCACCGGATCCACTCACACCGGATGAACAAGCTTAGTCTACGGCTGTTACGGCGCTTTCGCATCATCGCCAATCCGTTTTGGGTTTCCGCACGGAAGCGGAAAGCAATCGGGCTGCTGGTCATCCTCATATTGCTCCTGATTGGAGATACTGGGTTCAACGTTCTGTTCAATGAGCAAATGAACATTACGCGACGAACAGCGTAACATTCATTACATCATCGACTGGAATTACGATGAGGACCCCAGCCGAATCCGTACGGGTTTCGGCCCGGAGAACATCACCCGCCTACGACGCTTCGCCGTGGGCATCATTTAGTCGTTTCAGAAGCTGCACCAATATCTGCGCATGACTCGAAACTCAACATGAGCGGCCACCGAATGAGAACAAATTTACCGCCCCGAAATACCCCGAACCATTCCACCCCAAATCACGTTATAGTATGTGAGGAGACGATCGGAACATTATGTCGATTCGTGATTTTCTAAAAAAGCAGTTTATTGATGTCATCCACTGGACGGAGCAGGAAGACGGAGTCCTCTCCTACCGCTTCCCGATGGAGGACATGGAAATTCAAAATGGCGGCAAGCTCACCGTGCGTGAGTCGCAGATGGCAGTTTTCGTCAATGAAGGCAAGGTTGCCGACGTGTTTGGGCCAGGCCTCTACACGCTCACCACCAACACCCTGCCGCTGCTCACCAACCTCATGAATTGGGACAAGATGTTCCTGTCCCCGTTCAAAAGCGACGTCTACTTCTTCTCTACTCGGATGCAGACCGATCAGAAGTGGGGCACGCAGAATCCCATCACTGTCCGAGACAAAGATTTCGGCATCGTGCGCGTGCGCGGCTTTGGCATGTATTCGTGGCACATCAGCGACCCGAAGACCTTCCACCAGAAGATCAGCGGAACGCGCGAAACCTATCACACCGCGGAGATCGAAGGCCAACTGCGCAACAGCCTGATCGGCTGGATCGGCAACGCTATCGGCGCAAGCCAGGTGCCGTTCCTCGATATGGCGGGCAATCAGATGGCCATGGGCCAGATGATCTCGGATTCTATCAAACCGCAGTTTGAAGCAATGGGTCTGGCGCTCGACACCTTCTTTATCGAGAACCTTTCGCTGCCCGAAGAGCTGCAGAAGCGCCTCGACGAGCGCATCGGCATGAACATGATCGGCGACATGAGCAAGTATACGCAGTTCCAGGTGGCGCAGTCGCTGCCGATCGCCGCTGCCAATGAAGGCGGGATGGCGGGCATCGGCGCAGGACTCGGTGCGGGCTTCACCATGGCATCGACGATGGCCAACGCGCTGAACCCGATGATGCAGCAACCGCAGCAACCTCCGCCGCCGCAGGCGCCTCCGCCTGTTGCGCCCGTGGGTGGCGTGCCGCCGGTGGCGCCTCCTGCTGGTGGCGGGACGGCCGCAGGCAACAAGTTCTGTATCGAATGCGGCAAGCCAATGCCTGGCAGATCGAAGTTCTGTCCTGAGTGCGGCGCGGCTCAGCAATAATAGGAATATCTTGGACATGTCAGGCTGCGAATGGGTGATTGAAGCGCACGGTTGCGACGAGGAATCGTTGCGCGACCAGGCGAAGCTCACGCACCTGTTCGACAGCCTGATTGCCGGCATGTCCCTGCACGCTGTAGAAGAACCCAGCTGGCATAAATTTCCCGGCCCGGGCGGAATGACCGGTCTCTGCCTGCTTGCCGAATCGCACCTCGCCTGTCATACTTTTCCTGAATACCAATCGATGTGCCTGAACATCTTTTGCTGCCGCCCACGACCGGATTGGGACTTCGCCGCTTACCTTACGGCGCAGTTCGCGGCAGCCAAAGTGTGCGTGCGTAAGATTGAAAGGCCCTACGGACAATCATGAGCAGATTTTCCGCCAACTGCCCCAATTGCGGTTCCAAGATTGAGTTCCTGTGGTCAGGAGCCGTGCAGACCACCTGCGAATTCTGCAAGTCGATTCTTGTGCGCCAGGGAACCGATCTGACGAAAGTCGGCGAAGTGGCCGACCTGCCGCCAGAGGTTTCGGCCATTCAGATCGGCACGGAAGGCCACTACAAGAACTTCTCGTTCCAGGTTGTCGGCCGTCTCATCTACCAATGGGAACAGGGAGGCTGGAACGAATGGCACATCGTCTTCGGCAACGGCAAATCGGGCTGGTTGAGTGACGCGCAGGCGCAGTTCGCCATCACCACGCAGGTGACGCCCACGCCGAAACTGCCGGCCGTGAATGCCGCCAATCGTGGAGTTGCGCTGAATCTCGATGGCGTCAGTTATGAGGTCACCTCGCTCACCCGCGCCCATTACACGGGCACGCAGGGCGAACTACCCTTCCAATACTGGGACAAGACCGAGATCTATTTCGCCGACCTCAGCACCGCTGACGCGCACTTCGGGACCATCGATTACAGCGAGGATCCGCCGCTGCTGTTCACCGGCGAATACGTCGCCTTCAACGACCTGAAGCTGAAGAACCTGCGGCAGGTTGATCCGGTCGCCGGTCCTACGGCCAAAGCGAAGGGCCTGAACTGCCCGAACTGCGGCGCGGCGTGCGAGATCCGTTCCGGCGCTTCGGCGGTCAATGTGGTTTGCATCCAGTGTTTATCGGTGTTGGACGCGACTGACCCGAACCTGAAAATCCTGCAGATCTTCAAGTCGAAGCAGCGCGTGCAGCCGCTCATCCCGTTGGGGGTACGCGGTAAATTGAAGGGCGAGCAGTATGAACTGATCGGCTTTCAACAGCGGCATTCGGAGTCCGATGGCACCATCTTTGCGTGGCGTGAATACGTACTTTTCAGTGCGACGCAAGGCTTCCGTTACCTCAGCGAATACAACGGCCACTGGAACCTCATCACAATGGTCCAGGGCATTCCCGTCAGCGGCGCTGAGAACCGGCCGACGGCCATCAACTACCTGAACAAGAACTTCCGTCACTTCACGACCTCGGTCGCCAGTACCGACTTCGTGATGGGCGAATTTCCGTGGCAGGTGCGTGTGGGCGATAGCGTGGTGTGCATGGATTTCATTGCGCCACCGCTGATGCTCTCTTCCGAAACAACGGACAACGAGCGCACTTGGAGCCTTGGCGAATATACTACCGGAGCCGAACTCTGGCAGGCGTTCCAGTTGAAGACCCAGCCGCCCACTCCGATTGGCGTGTATGCGAATCAACCCGCGCCGGGCGGCAGCACCGCGGTGGTTCCAGTTCGTAACCACTGGACGATGTTCGGCGCTTTTACCATGCTGCTCATCTTCATGGCCATCCTGAATGGAATGTTCGCCCGGAATGAGCAGGTCTTCACCGATAGCTACTCGATTCCATCGCAGTCGTTCGTTACGCCGGTGTTCGAATTGAAGGGCCGCAAATCGAACGTGGAACTGGATGTGAAGACGAATTTTGAAAACACCGGAGCGTATTTCAGCTTTGCCTTGATCAACGAGGAGACCGCCCAGGCGTGGGACTTCGGCAAGGAGGTCAGCTACTACGGAGGCGTGGACGATGGGGAATCATGGAGCGAGGGCGAGAAGGACACCCGCATCACGGTGCCGTCGGTACCCGGCGGCCGATACTATCTTCGTGTGGAGCCGGAAACGGATGCGGCGCCCGTGGCTGGCCGTTATACTCTTACTGTGAAGCGCGACGTTCCGCATTACAGCTGGTACATGCTGGCGTTCTTTGTGCTTCTGATTTGGCCGGTTTTGCGCAGTGTCTTCAAAGGCGGTTCGACCGGAAACGACTTCGAAGCCAGACGCTGGGCAGAGAGCGATTACGGAGATTAATTTTGCGATGGGTTATACAATATTTGGAGCTATGTTATTAAGCACTGTCGGCTGGATCGGATACACCGGCTGGAACACCACTCAGGTCAATCAGCTGCGCGATGTGCCCAGGTCCGTGCGCGATAACCCCGGTTCCTACCGGTCTTTCTATTCTGGCCCGTCCCGCTATATCGGAGGCAAATAAACTACTATGTCTGATTTCCACCCTGGATTTTTGTTGAATGCGATCGTCTACGCGGCGCTCGGAATTGCTCTTTTCTGCCTGGCCTTCGCCATCGTGGACAAACTGACGCCCTACCATCTGTGGCAAGAGATTGTGGAAGAGAAGAACCTGGCATTGGCCATTCTGATCGGATTCATGTCGCTGGGCATGTGCGTCATTATTGCAGCGGCAGTCCACTAGACTTTTGCTTGGACAGGCTGATCCGCCTGTCCTACCCACTGACCAACGCGCGTCTCCATGGGTGAGGCTTAAGGAACCACTTTGTCCGTCGTCTTATTTATCTCTGTCTTCCTGATTGCCGCCTGCGGGCTTATCTACGAACTGATCGCCGGTACGCTGGCCAGCTATCTGTTGGGAGATAGCGTGCTGCAGTTTTCCACCGTCATCGGCAGCTATCTGTTTGCGATGGGAATTGGCAGCTACCTTTCGCGCTTCGTCAATCGCGGGTTGGTCAGCCGTTTCGTGTCCATTGAGCTGATGGTTGGCCTGGTCGGCGGATTCTCTTCCTCCATTCTTTTTCTGGGCTTTGCTTACACGCAGAGTTTCCGCCTGTTGTTGTACCTGATGGTGATCCTGATCGGTACGCTGGTAGGGCTTGAGATTCCGCTGCTGATGCGGATTTTGAAAGAGAAATTCCAGTTCCACGAGCTTGTGGCGCATGTGCTCACCTTCGACTATTTGGGCGCGCTCGGGGCCTCGCTGCTATTTCCCATCTGGCTGGTGCCTAAGCTCGGCCTGGTGCGGTCGGCCATCGCGTTCGGGTTGGTCAACGCGGGAGTGGCGCTTTGGTCTACGTATATTTTCGAAGGGGCGCGCAGCCAGCGAGCGAAGTGTTTCTTAGTCATTGTGCTTCTTTGCGGCGGGATGTTTGCTTCGGAGTGGGTGCAGAATCAGGCCGATAATAATCTGTATGCCGATGAAGTGATACTGGCACGGAATACGCGCTATCAACGCATCGTGCTGACGCGATGGAAGGACGATATCCGCCTCTTCCTGAGCTCGCATTTGCAATTCAGCTCGCACGACGAATACCGCTATCACGAAGCGCTGGTGCATCCCGGGCTTGCGGCCGTTCCTGGTGCGAAGCACGTGCTGGTGTTAGGTGGCGGGGATGGCCTGGCGGTGCGCGAGATTCTGAAGTACCCGAATGTGGAGACGATCACGCTGGTTGATCTCGACCCCGAGATGACTAAGCTGTTTCGCGAACATCCGTTGCTGAGGACGCTGAACCAGGGATCGCTTTCGGACCCGCGCGTGAAGGTGATCAATGCCGACGCATTTGTATGGCTCGATCAGAATTCGAACATGTACGACTTCATCACCGTCGATTTTCCCGACCCTACGAATTACTCGCTGGGAAAGTTGTACACGACGGCCTTCTATCGCCTGCTGTCGAAGCACATCTCGCGCAACGGGTATATCGTGGTGCAGAGCACTTCTCCGTTGTTTGCGCGGCAGAGCTTTTGGTGTGTTTCTGAGACGATGAAGCAGTCCGGGTTGAAGGTTGCACCGTATCACGTCTACGTGCCGTCGTTCGGCGAATGGGGCTTTACGCTGGCGGGACTGGAAGAGTACAAGCAACCTGCGAAGCTGCCTGATGGTTTGAAGTTTCTTTCGCCCGCTACTCTGACGCCTATGTTTGTTTTTCCGAATGATATGACTCCGGTGTCTGTGGAGACGAACAAGTTGAACGACCAGGTGCTGGTACGATACTACGAACACGAGTGGCGGGAGATTGCGCGTTGAGCAAGGGCGAAGGCACCGCTCCCTCACGGTCGCGGCTCGGTGAGTCTCTCTTCAGCCGGCGCGGACTTCTTAGTGCGGGACTCATTGGGATTACTGCGAAAGCTGAGCGATCAATCACAGGCAGCTTTGTCAATGAGGCGCAAAACGCTGGACACCGCCTGCGTGACCATGCGGCGATGAGGGCGCCCTCGCGCGTGGTGAAAGTGCCCGTGGTCATTGCCGGCGGCGGCATGGCGGGTCTCTCCGCCGCGTGGCGCCTACAGAAAAAGCGCTTCACCGATTTCGTCGTCCTGGAAATGGAATCCGAGGCCGGCGGAAACTCGCGCAGCGGCCGCAATGAGGTCAGCGAATATCCATGGGCGGCGCATTATCTGCCTGTGCCAAATCCCAACACGGCGCTGGTGCGGGAACTTCTCGAAGAGACTGGCATCCTCAAGAACGGCAAATTCGAAGAACGCCATCTGTGCCATTCGCCACAGGAGCGGCTCTTTCTGCACGGCCGGTGGCAGGACGGCTTGGAACCCGAGGTCGGCGCTACCAAAAAGGACCGCCAGCAATACAAAGAATTCGAAAAGTTGATACAAGAGTTCCGCCACTCCGGCCAGTTCACCATCCCCATGGAACTGGGCATGAAGCCCTCGGAGCTCGACCGCATTTCGATGAAGCAGTGGCTGCTCAACCACAAGTTCGATTCGCCCTATCTGCACTGGTATATCGACTACTCCACGCGTGACGACTACGGGGCGTCTTCCGCCGCAACATCAGCCTGGGCGGGTGTCCATTACTTCGCCGCGCGCGAGCAGGAAGAGAAGGGCCCTTTGACGTGGCCTGAAGGCAACGGCTGGTTGTTGAAGCGGCTGCTCGAGCGAGTTGGCAAGTTCGTGCGTAGCGGCGCCATGATCTATCGAATTTCGAAGGAGGGTAGGGAATGGCGCGTGTTCACAGAGGATACAGAATACCGCGCCGGGGCCGTCATCTTCGCCGCGCCCGCGTTCACCGCGCCCTATCTGACGCAGGATATTCCGCCGGTGAAGGGCTTTGAATACTCGCCCTGGCTGACCGCCAATCTTACGCTCGACCGCATCCCCGCTGGCGGGCAGCCGGCTTGGGACAATGTGATCTACAATTCCCAATCGTTGGGTTACGTGGATGCGTTGCACCAATCGCTACGAACCCATATTGATCGCAGTGTTTGGACCTATTACTGGGCACTAGCCGAAGGCTCCCCTGTGGAAAGCCGGAAGCGGCTGCTGGCCAACGACTGGAACTACTGGAAAGAGGCGATTCTGGCGGATCTGGAGCGGGCCCACCCTGACATCCGGCAATGTGTTTCGCGCATCGATATCATGCGCATGGGCCATGCCATGGCACGCCCCACGCCTGGCTTTCTCTCGTTGCCGGTGCGCCAGCAACTGGTTCGCCAGCAGGGCACGTTCGTGTTCGCGCATGCCGACCTCAGCGGCTTTTCCATCTTTGAGGAAGCACAGTATCGCGGCGTGCACGCAGCAGAGCATGTGCTAAGTGCGCTATATGGTAAGTAGTGCCTCTATTGTGTGCGAATGACTCCATCTGAAGAATACTCATCCCGACTGAAAGCCCGCCGCGCCGTTGAAGCGGGCCTTGCTGAACGCCATATTTTATTGGGCAACCTGCGTCTTGCCTGCGCGGTTGCTGCCGCGATCATCGTCTGGCGCGGCGAATGGATGTGGCTTGTCGCGCCGGTTGCGGCCTTCTTTGCGCTGGCCGTTTATCATGAAACCGTCGAACGACGGTGCTTGCGGGCGCGACGGGCCTCGCGATTTTTCGAGCTGGGTCTTGCTCGATTGGAAGACCGCTGGAGCGGCCTGGGCGAAACCGGTGAGCGATTCCTGGATCCGGACCATCCCTACGCCGGAGATCTCGATCTGTTTGGTAAAGGCTCGCTTTTTGAGTTGATCTCACTGGCGCGCACGCGAGCCGGCGAAAACATCATTGCCAATTGGCTGCGCACTCCATCATCAGCGGCAGAGTTGCGCCAACGGCATGAAGCGATCGACGAACTGCGTCCGCGCATCGAACTGCGCGAAGACCTCGCGGTGCTGGGGCAGGATGTGCGTGTCGGGTTGCATCCCAACCGCCTGTTGCATTGGGCGGAAGGTCCGGCGCTGTTGCGCATGCCGTGGTTGCGTCCGGTGGCAATTGTGCTGGCCGTGCTGGCCCTGACCGCCGCCGCGGTGTGGGAAATATACGGCGAGCGTGTCTTTCTTGTAGCCGTGGTGCTGGTGGAAATTCTTTTTCTATACGTGATTCGCCATCCGCTCGATGCGGCGATCAATGGAGCGGAACACGCCGCCAACGATCTGAAACTGCTTGCCGAGATCATGCAGCGTCTTGAGAGCGAACAGTTCACTTCGCCCCGTCTGGTAGCAATGCGTGCCGCGTTGGACACCGATGGCCACAAGCCTTCGGAGCGCATACGCGAGCTTGCGCGCTGGATGGACATGCTGGAATCGCGGCGCAACATCGTCATGGCCATTATCAATCCACTGGTGATGTGGGTGCCGCAGGTGGCGATTCAGGTGGAAAACTGGCGCGAACGTTACGGTGCGATGGTCCGTCCATGGGTGGTGGCCGTAGGTGAGATGGAAGCCATCTGTTCGCTGGCCGGCTACGCCTACGAACATCCGGCCGATCCGTTTCCGGAGATCCTGCCCACGCATCCGCCGCGTATTGAGGCCGAGGCCATTGGCCATCCGTTGATCCCAGTTGGGAAGGCGGTGTGCAATGATTTGAACCTTGACGGCGTTTTCGTCATTAGCGGTTCCAATATGTCGGGCAAGAGTACGATGTTGCGGGCGGTGGGCACCAACGTCGTGCTTGCCCTTGCTGGGGCCCCAGTGCGGGCTAAGAGCCTTCGCTTGTCCCCGCTGCAGATCGGAGCGTCAATCCGCATCAACGACTCGTTGCAGGCCGGTAATTCGCGCTTCTACGCCGAGATCCTGCGCGTCCGGCTGATCGTCGATCTCACCACGCGCGAACTGCCGGTGCTGTTCCTGTTGGATGAGTTGCTGCACGGAACGAATTCGCACGACCGGGCTATTGGCGGTGAAGGTGTGGTGAAGGCGCTGCTCGAGGCGGGCGCCATTGGCATGGTGACTACGCACGATCTGACGCTGGCCCGCATAGGCGACTCGCTGGCCCCGCGTGCCCGCAACGTGCATTTCGAAGATCACCTGGAAGCCGGCAAAATGACTTTCGATTACAAGATGCGTCCCGGCGTGGTTACGAAGAGCAATGCGCTGGAACTGATGCGGAGTGTGGGGTTGAAAGTTTAGGCCCACTGGCCGAATGTGGGGCGGATTGGCAATCTGCGGCCGATTGTTAATCGGCCGCAGGATCCCATCCCAATGTCGCTTACATTGCCGTTTTTTTGTAGCGCTGGCACTTTTGCCTGCCGCCTCGGCACTCGTGCCGAGGCTTGGCTCGGTGTTGAAAACAAGGCGTCCCGAAAAGTCGGGACGCGGCAGACACGTGTGTCCGCGCCACGAAGCGATCCCGGACATTCGCCAGGTTGCCT
>CAIRSA010000493.1 GCA_903881085.1 uncultured Acidobacteriia bacterium | reverse complement strand
TCCGTCCCCTCCGTCCCCTCCGTCCCCAATTAAAGTTCGGCGGCGGTTCTGCCGATAGCTCAGCATGTCCGCGAACTATGTC
Source organism: uncultured Acidobacteriia bacterium (assembly GCA_903881085.1). Lineage (GTDB taxonomy): Bacteria > Acidobacteriota > Terriglobia > Bryobacterales > Bryobacteraceae > CAIRSA01. Next base: position 6,102 of record CAIRSA010000493.1, on the reverse strand, counting down.
GAGACTCGTCTGAACTTCCTGAAGGCGTCGCAGAACCCCGACGGTGGCTGGGGGTATTTCCCCGGAAAGAGATCGTGGTTGGAACCAACGGCTTATGCATTGCTCGCATTGCACAAGGAAACCGGTTCAGCCGAAGTAGAACGAGGCTGGAAGCTGTTGCGTGGCTGGCAACGTCCGGATGGGGCATGGCGGCCCAGCGAACAGGTGGAAGACGCCCATTGGGGCACTGCACTGATGGTGACGCTTCACTGCGCGCGGCAAGTCTATGATTCCGCTTTCCGCAAGGGCGTGGATTGGATGCTCGAATCCGGTGGCGCCGAAGGCTCCATGATCATGCGGATCGCCAATCTGTTCTCGCCATCGCCAACCGGCCACAACCCGAAATTCCGTGGATGGCCATGGCGTCCGGAAACCACATCCTGGATCGAGCCCACGGCGCATTCCCTGGTGGCCTTAAAACAGGCCGTAAGCCAGGTGCCCGGTGCGCTCATTAAACGCCGCGTTGTGCTGGCCGAAGGCATGATTCTTCACCGGCGCTGCAATGACGGTGGCTGGAATTATGGCTCGCGGGCGGCGTTGGGCATCGATCTGCCGTCTTATCCAGAAACCACTGCACTGGCACTTCTGGGCTTGCAAGGGAACCGTGCGGCAGACATTGAGCCGGCAATTGCCCGCGCGCATGCGATGTACAACGAAACCAAATCTCCACTGGCAAAGGCCTGGCTCGCCATCACTTTGCGAAATTACGGCGTTGCTCTGCCAACTCCTGAAGACGGCGCACCGACTGGTCGCGATATTCAACTGGCTGCACTGGAGTGCATAGGATATCCGGGCGGAGCGCATTCGCTTCTGAAGCCGGCAGGGATTGCATGAGTCACAAGTTAACCAGAAGAGAGTTCCTGCCTGCGGCAGCGGCGGCAATAACGGCCTCCTGCGGTTCGTCGAAACAACCCAAGCCGTTTAGCGGCCGCTCAGCCGTAGCCGTCGTGAAGGCTGCGTCCTATTCGGTGGACCTGGCCTCAAAGATCCACGAAGGCATACGCACACTGGGACTGGAAGTGAAGGGCAAAAACATCCTGCTCAAACCGAATCTGGTGGAATTTGACCGCTCGACCGCTATCAATACCGATGTAGCAGTGATCGCCGCCGCCTACGATGTGTTCCGCAGCCTGGGCGCGGCAAGCGTTGTTATCGGCGAAGGTCCTGGTCACCGCCGCGACACTCTGGGGCTAAGCCAGGAGGCTGGCTATTGGCAGGGGGTAGAAAAGTTCGAGGACCGCTTCGTCGATTTGAACCGCGATGACGTTTCCAAGGCCAAAGGATTCGCCGACGGGGTGTACTTGCCGAACACGGCGCTCGGTGCGGATCTGATCGTCTCGCTGGCGAAAATGAAGACCCATCACTGGGCCGGGGCGACCCTGTCCATGAAGAACTTCTTCGGCTTGATCCCGGGCTCCGTTTACGGGTGGCCGAAAAACGAACTGCACTACTACGGCATTCCGCGCTCCATCGTCGAACTGAACCGCATCTTCCGCAAGACTTTCGCGATTGTCGACGGCATCACGGGCATGGAGGGCAACGGACCGATCCAGGGCACACCCAAACCCGCCGGAGTGCTGGTGATGGGCCAGGACCTGGTCGCGGTGGATTCAACCTGTTGCCGCATCATGGGCATTGCACCGGAAAGGCTCGAGTACCTGCAACTGGCGGCCGATCTTGGCGCGATCGCTGCAAACCAGATCGACCAGCGTGGCGAACGGCCGGAGACCGTGCGCACCAATTTCCAGCTCATCAAAGAGTTCGAAAATATTCGTCTGGCCTGATTCACGCGCAGTCACATCGCACTGGAATGCAGGTCTGGCTGGGCCCAAAACCGCCACAGAATGGCGAAGAAACCGCCACAGCGTGGCGAGATTTGGCTGTATCCTATTGATTCTAGGTTCAACGGCCGCCACAGCGTGGCGGTTTTTGCTATTTTTGGAGCGGGTGCTGACCATTTCAGATTAGACTTGTATTTCAGCAAGGGAGCAATCACTTGAACCGTAGACTCTTCATGGCCTCCATGGCCGGCGCGTTGATGGCGCAGCAGCGCAAACCAAATGTCGTGGTCATTCTGGCCGACGACCTGGGCTACGGCGAGTTGAGTTGCCAGGGGAACCCGCAGATCCCCACGCCCAACATCGACGCCATCGCCCGCAACGGTGTCCGCTTCACCAACGGCTACGTCAGCGCCCCGTTTTGCGCACCCTCGCGCGCAGGATTAATGACCGGCCGATACCAAACCAGATTTGGGCACGAGCGAAACGTCACGGGCGATGCCAATCTGAACCCCAACGTCGGACTGCCGCTCAGTGAAACCACGCTCGCCTCCGTAATGAAGCAGGCTGGCTACACAACCGGCGTATTCGGCAAATGGCACCTCGGCGCCGCGGCTAAATTCTATCCCCAGCAGCGAGGCTTTGACGAGTTCTTCGGCTTCCTGCATGAGGGCCACTTCTACTTTCCGCCCCCATATAAAGGCGGCACCACAAGGCTGCGGCCCGCGGAACCTCCCTACGATGAACAAAACCCGCTGCGCCGCGGCGCGGACCCGGTAGAAGAGAAGCTCTACCTGACGGACGCGATCACTCGCGAAGCGACTTCGTTTATTACCCGCCACGCCGCCAAGCCATTCTTCCTCTACGTACCTTACAATGCCGTGCATAGCCCGATGCAAGCCACCACGGAAGCGATGCGGCGGTTCAACAACATCGGCGATGAGCACCGCCAGGTCTTTGCCGCCATGCTCGCATCGCTCGACGATGGCGTAGGCGCAATCCTCAAATCACTGCGCGACCAGCACCTGGAAGAAAATACCCTGGTCATATTCCTGAGCGACAACGGCGGACCCACGGGCGAGCTTACTTCAGGAAATGCGCCACTGCGCGGTTTCAAGGGCCAACTTTGGGAGGGTGGCATTCGTATCCCCTTCATGATGCAGTGGAAAGGCCGCATCAAAGGCGGCCGCACGCTGCACCAGCCGGTCATTTCGCTCGACATTTTCCCCACTGCCCTGGCCGCGGCAGAGGCCACTGCGCCCAGTCAACTGCAGTTGGACGGGGTGAACCTGCTGCCGTTAGTGACTGGAGCGACGGAGCAGGCACCTCACAATGCCCTATTCTGGCGCTACAACAACGCTGTGGCGCTTCGCCGTGGCAATTGGAAGCTGGTACGGCAGCCCGCCGGACCGAAAGCCCCCAAAGCGGAGCTTGAGCTTTACGATTTGGACAAGGACATCGGCGAAACCACCAATCTTGCAAACGCAGAGCCCGCCCTCGTCGCCCGGATGACAGCCGAGCTCAACCGTCTGAATGGGGAAATGAAACAGCCCCTGTGGTAGGGGACGTCGTATTTTCTTCCTAAAGATCGGGAAAATCGCTGCCGATGAGTATCCATGAAAGGAAGAACACGGGGAGTCCCGGAATTGTACCCAACCCTAATAGCAACGGCTCAACCAGCGGCACGCCAGGCGGCGCGATTCGTTATCTCTTTCGGTTGCCGTAAGTTATTCCATCATCAGGAGATGTCAGCGCCATCGAGTTCAGAAAAGCAGTAGTACTATGGATAGGCAACTTTTTGACACCTTAGGGGATTTCCTAGATTCAACTAAGCGCAACGTCTGATTTGTCAGAACCGGGTTGGATGATAACTTTGACATAGCAACAGAAAAAAAATTAAACGTTGCAGGGAGAGGAAACTTACATGACACGAATCAACAACCTTCTTTTGACTTTGAAGATCTGGAAAGATACCAAAGGTCAGGACCTTATCGAATATGCTCTGATGGCTGGCTTTGTGGCCGTCGCCGCGGGCGCTATCATGCCTAGCGTTTCGAATAGCATCAGCACGATCTTCTCGAAGATCGCAAGCTCGATGACCAGCGCCGCCGCTCAGGGCTCCTAACCCCTATGTTGGCCAGGGAGGGGTCATCCCCTCCCTGGCCAACAAGGATTCCAATTCCCCGTTACTGCCCACCCTCAATTCTATAGATTCCCCCGGTCTTAAACTCCTTCAGAAGTTTCAACGCCTTGCTTTCCTTCATCACCCGAATTACATCCTTGTGATCTTCTTCCGCCATATCGCGTGAGTAATCTTTGTAGCCCAGATAGAGGTACTCCATCCTTTGCTTCCTGGCATAGCCCACTAAATCCTCATAGTGTTTGAGCGCGCCCTTCGGGTCATCCCGATACCAGTGAATAGTCGGCACGATCAACTGGCAGGAGTGCCGATTGGTGTAAAGATAAAGAGTCGGGTCCATAGCCGCCATCACATTCGCTTGCGGTGGAAGATTCTGGTTGATCCAAGCGTAGGCCTCGCGTTGTGCACCAGTGCGCGAACGCTGCATATCGAGCATCGCAGGCATCATCGTGGTAAGCGTAATGACCTGCGAAACGGCGGCGCCCAAAATTACCGCTGCAAACACGCCGCCGATGATCCAGCCGGCCGCGCGCTGCGATCTATCGGGATGTCGGAAACCGGCAACGATTCCTCGCCAAAAGCGCTCCATCTCCGCTAAAAACCCAGCCATCAATAAAGGAAACAGCGGCAGCATGAAGCGCTCATTCGGGGGATAATGCCACACCAGCAGAATCATGACGTAAAGAGCGGAAAAATAGACAAATGGGCGGATCTCCGGTCGCTTTGCCATACGGCACACCCCAATGATGGCAGCGACGGCGAGCGTCTGTGAGAGGATTTTGATGAGCAACGAGTCCAAGATGCGCGGGATAAAAAGAGAACCGATGCCCCACAATACGCCATCCAGATTCTTCCATACGAACAGATGAAATTCATTGAGAGGAACGCTTTGAATGCGATAACCCAGATAGTTGGTGTAATACATGGTGACGATGTCGGTACCGGGATCCTGGTGCGTTCTTGCCCAATACATCCACCCCGCAACAAAGGGGACAAAGATCGCCCCGAAGAAAATGGCATCCCTGCGCCTGCCCTCCTGCCAAAAGCTGAGTGCACCCGCCGCGGCAAGCACCACTCCACCGGTACGCACCAAATACGCGGCGGCGCCAAGCAGCGCGGCAATTAGAACGCGCCGGGAAAGGACTAAGGCTGCCAAAATCAGAGCGCCGAAGAGAAGCTCGCTCATCATGTACGTGCTGAACAGAATCAAGTAAGGATTCAAGGCGATCAATGCAGTCGAAACTAGCGGCCGCGCCGTGCGCCGCAACCATAGATAACTAAGCGCAAGAAAGGCAGGAAACACAAGCCAGTTCAACAACATAGCGTATTGCAAGTTGGCGGGAAACCGTGGTTCGATCAGCCACGCAAGCGCCAGCAACCACGAATAACCAGGCGGATACTTGGTTTGGAAGGGCTCGGCGGGCAGACTGGGGATGCGATATCCGCCTCCTTCGGCCAGACTCTTGGCGGAAACATAATAAATACTATCGTCGTGGGTTTCGCCAAATTGCGGCATGTCTCTGTTGCTCCAGGCGAACCAAGCCGATGGAAGAAGCAGAACGAAAAAGGCTGCAACCAGCCTGAACCGAGAGGGCATGTAGATAGAATGAACCAATTGCTGCCAAAGATCCAGCGAGCCACCGCACGGCTGGCCAGGCACAGGCTGCTGGTAATCGTTTTGATGGGCCTGCTGCCCATGGTTGCTTCAGTGGGAGCGTTTGCGGCTCAGATGCTATTGCAGATGGAGCCACCTGAGGTGCTTCGCAGCCCCGTCATTGCGCAACTGCGCCAGGGCAGGCGTCTGGTGATCGTTCACTATCGTCCACAGCACGACATCCATCGGGAGTGGGTGCAAAATGCAGCCGATATCGACAACTCTGCGATCGTGTGGGCTCGTGAAATGAATTCGGCCGCGGACAGCGAACTGATTCGCTATTTCCGCGGCCGGACAGTCTGGCGGTTGAATGCGGACCCGAAGCCTCCGCGGTTAATCCTGGAAAAAGCAGTTGGATGGGCTTCAGCCAATTCGCACGACGCCACGCATTTGGGGTCTGACACCTTTTTTTGGCCGTTTTCTTGTCCGCCGAAGCCTTGGCGAAGGTGGATGCCGAAAATGGGCTGTCTGACCCCAATTGCCCTCCAACG
>CAIRSA010000492.1 GCA_903881085.1 uncultured Acidobacteriia bacterium | reverse complement strand
TGACGCCAACCCTCCGGCAAGAACGAAGACAGGATGCTCCAGTCGTCCAATTCCGTAAGTACCGAGGATGGTTGTTTCATATGCAAACAGCATAGCGCGGTGGCTTAAAAAACACAATCCTTAAGTAAACGCTTATGGGGACGTACCCTCTGTTGATCACCGCCCCAAGAAATGTGCCAGCCACGCCAAGCCCGATTCCTGCGATGACCCATGGGCGCAATGTTCGCAAGCCACGCCACTGCTGTTTGCCCGTGCGTGGCTTCCACGTGCGCAAGCTGGCGCGCACGGGTGCGATGGACCAGAGCAATAGCATGAATTGCGGAATCAGAAAGCCGCGGAATCCTAAATCGTTTTCGGCAATTACGCTGGAGCGCACAAATGTGCAAACCAGCACCGGAAATGCAATCAACGAAATCTCAGCCCATTCTTTTCGACCCAAAGGAGCGCGGCGCGAGGCGTAGCGTTTAGCTTGCAGGATGCCAACGAGCAACAGGACACCCAACTCAAGAGTGTAGTTCAGCGGTAGAAACGCCAGGTTAACAGCGGCAATGGTGTTCCAATCCCATCCGGCGGCTTCCAGCACCCGCTCCGGGATCTTAAAGGAACGCACATTCAAAGACAACACACTGGCTTTTTGATTGGATCCCTCCGATGAAACTAGAGAGTAAAGGTACGGGGCAGCCAGGATTGCGGCCACCGTCCCGGCTAGAAGCAGATTCAGGATGTCATCCTTCCACCCCTTCCAAATGGCAATCACTGCGTAACCGGCCAACGCCGCGGAAAATACCAGAACGACATAAATTCCCATGCCAGAGGCGCATGCAAAAGCCGCTCCGGCAATGACGCAGGCAGCCACCGGACGGCGGCTGCCACTCCGCGGCGCCGCCCAAAGCACCAGGAATCCGGTGAGACAGACGATGGCTGCACCGACGTAATGTGGAGCCCACAACAGAGAATCAAGCCAGCCGACAATGTCCTCATTCCAACGGTCAAGAGTGGAAAATACGATGCCCGAAGAGATCAACAGTGAGACGGGAATCACATCCAGCCCGATCACGGGTAACATCAGGATCCCCGTCCAGGCATCGCGGCGCGAAATGGGCGCTTGCGTGTTGCGCAAGTGCCGGGTATAGAGGCAGACCAGGCACATCAACGCCAGTCCGCACCAAATGGTTCCGGCTGCCAGTGCCGCACCCGGCTTGACCGAACTCCCGCTGAGCGATTCAACCATGCTGCAAGGGAGGAAGAATAAATAGTGGTAGCGTAATTGGACGGGGTGTCCCGGGTAGAAAAACGGATTCGCTGGAAGAACGCCGGCGCGCGTAATGGCACTGATCACTTCATTCCGTATGGCGTAATCAAAACTGGCCGCGGCGATGTAGAGGCGGTCTTTGTATTGAATATCGACAAGGATGGCCAGAGCGAGGCCGATCCAACATGAGGCAGCCGTCAAGGCGCGGCCGGCGCCTGCGAAGGGTGTGGACGCATTCCTGTAATCGCGGACAAACAGTACAGCGAAGGTGGCCGCGGCCGCTCCGATGGTTGTCCAGGCCGCGGACATTCCACCCCATCGGCCCACAAGGTAGATGAGCAATGGCGCGGTGGCGAATGAGAGCGGCACTGCGATCAACAACTTGTGCCCAAGGCTTCTACGTCGAAAATCAAGCGCATTGGAGAGTGCCCCGGCCACATACCCTGGAAAGAGGGCGAAGGGCAAGAACAGCAGGAAACCGCAGAGGATGCGGGCCACATCGGCGATGGTGTGGTTCTGCACGCCGGTTAGCCTCCCAGCATTTCAAGTGCCGGGTTAGAGGATGAATAGTCCGGGACGCTGGCCAGCATGACTGGGAAATCGACTCCTTCGTCTGGCGCCATTTCGCGCAGCGTAACGCCGCAATCGGGGTTGGAGCCGACGAAGTGGCCATTGAAAAAGACGCGCTGCATCTTTCGAATCGCTGCGCAGCCGCCGTTGTCGATGACGAAAAGTTTCGCATTCAATTGGTGATGCGCGTGAGTTTGCAGTTCCTGGATATTGGTTTGTCGCGAGCCGTCGCCTATCACAACCACGACGGTGCGGTCCGGCGAGGCCGTAGCGCCGCCGATGGACGCAGCGATGGCGACACCCACTGGCGCCTGCGCTCCTGGACTGAGATAGCGCGGACCGTTATTGAGCCGGATGGCCTGTGGCATCTCGTAGTACCGCTGCCCTGCGTGAGTCATGATTGTTGCCTCGTCATCCAGCGCGTCCCTTCGTTTGCCGGCGGACGCGTAGAGGTTTGCCGGTTGATCGGATTCGCCCAGATCGTGTGGCACGGCAAGCAGTCATTCAAGGCCCGGTGGGGTTTCCATTGAACATTCGATTGCTCCCATGGGAGCAGCGGCACGTCCACCTCGATCTGGATTTTCAGCGCGTTCTGCACGCACCGGGAGCATTGGCAGCCAGCAGTTTGCGGGCGCGAGCCGCAGTCCTGGGAAAAGGCTTGCATCGCTCCTCGCATGCGCGCGGATACTTCGTCGACGCTGGCTTCTTCGTTGTAGCAAGGCGTTACGGCACTGACCAGTTTCATGATTTACCGGCGCGAAATCCTACGGCAGAGCTTTGTCCGCATTCATGTGAAATATCGGCGGAACGGGGATATGACTGTAGAGTGTCGGCTACCGATGACGAAGAACTGAACGCCGACGAGACGGTCTGTCAACGGCAGACTCAATCATCGGTGAGGCTGCTTTTTCATCCGGCCGGCAGTCGTGCGATCATTATCTCAGCGAGACTGTCCCAGGTATTATTTGGCCCGGCTGTGCGGTGGCCAGGCGAGACAGACGCTAATTACTGGAGAGCCAATACCTTAACCCACATAATCGAATACAATCACACTCCATCTCTTTCATGTCCCAACTATGCTGACAAACGCCTTAAAAGAGTCACCACAAATCCCTCGAAGCCGGTCTCAACTTCAGGCGCTTGACGGCGTTCGCGGCTTGGCGATCGTTGTTGTGATGGCACATCATTTTAGGACCTTCCTGCCCCCGTCCGCCATCTTCGACCCATTGAAGCTTCTACTTGATTATGGTTGGGTCGGGGTAGATCTGTTTTTTGTTCTTTCCGGATTCTTGATCACGGGGATCTTGATTCAATCACGCACAGCAGAGAATTACTTTTCTTCCTTCTACATGAGGCGCATCCTGCGCATCTTCCCCCTTTACTATCTCTGCCTGGTAGGTATGTTCACGCTGGTCTCTGTTATTCCGATCCCGATAGCGGCCATTCCGTTCCCTGAGGATCGAAAACTGTACTTCCTTTTCCTGACAAACTGGCTCTCGCTTTGGCATGGCAATTGGGGGCCAAACATGCTTGGCCATTTTTGGTCTCTGGCTGTAGAAGAGCAATTTTACCTATTCTGGCCCGTAGTTCTTTGGCTGGTACCCATCCAAAGAATATTGAAGTTAACGCTGGCGCTATCGCTTTTAGCGTTGCTCATTCGAGTTTATTGGATTTCCCAGACGGGTATTTCAGTCGCCATTGCATTGGCTACCGTGACGCGAATGGATTCCCTCCTGGCAGGTGCGACGGCCGCGGTGCTTGCTCGCGATCGAAACTTTCGTGCTTCCATTCGAAGTCTCGGCTGGTGGGCCGCTGCCCCATTAGCGGCGTTCGTAGCCGGTGTTCTTTATGCCGCAGATGTGTCTGGTGCTACTCGGTTTTATCAGAGCATTGGCTATACCTTGCTCGCAATCGGGTTTTCAGCGCTCGTGCTTCGTGCTGCTCTTAGCGACGGCTCTCCTATTCTGATGCAGCGTGTCCTATGCAATCCCTGGTTGCGGCAATTTGGGAAATACAGCTTTGGTCTATACGTTTATCATGTGCCAATCCTTGGAGCATGTGACATCATCATCTATCGACAACTTCCCGAAACGCTTACCAGCATCCCGCTTTTTGGCGTAGTTTATGTGACTTTCTTGGCCATAGTCAGTTTCCTGGTGGCGAAGTTCAGCTATGAGAACTTTGAGCGCAAAATCCTAAATCTGAAAACTCACTTCGAATCCCGCTATCCGTCCGGCCTAGGCCCAAGGAACGCGGCCACCGATAATTAAGTGTTCTGGCTCTGATGAAAGGAGAAGGATCGTTTTGCGACTAACGGCCGCTCTCACACCTTCGGGCCGCCACTGTCAGGGATCCTGATTGCAAGTGCACATGGTACGGAATGGCGATGCATCATTTTGAAAGCTCCGCCGGCATCCATGAAGCCACAGTTCGCCCAGATGGGTCTCATCGGATCAATAGATCCTGATTACTTTGCAATTCCGTCCGAAAGGCGGAAGCAATTCTCTTCGACGGTATGCCCGGATCATCTTTACGCTGAACCAATAGAATGCAGAAAATCTCCAGGAAGCCCGCCGCTGTCACTGTTGCTGTGAAGCCAGGCAAGAAAATTAAAAGGGAGGCAAGGTAGCTAAACAATATGGTGCGCCCGGAGAGACTCGAACTCCCTACCTACTGGTTCGAAGCCAGTCGCTCTATCCAGATGAGCTACGAGCGCACACGCCAATACTAGATTGATACCATAAAAGTAATGTCTCGTGCAGGCAACTCCAGCCATGAAGTCGAAGTCAAGATTCGCATCTCTGAAATCGCCGCGATCCGCGCGCGCTTGAGGCGGCACGGCTTCCGTGTCGCCAAGCGCCGCGTGTTTGAAGTCAACGATGTCTTCGACACGCCCGGCGCGGTTCTGCGCCTGAACAAGCAACTGCTGCGTGTCCGCCAGGCGGGCCCGCTCACCACGCTTACGTTCAAAGACAAACCGCTCACGGCGAAGCACAAGACTCGCGAGGAGATTGAACTCACGTTGTCCGATGCGAAGGCCTTCGGAGACATTTTGGAGCGGCTGGGATACCAAGTGAATTTCCGTTACGAAAAATTTCGCACCGAGTTTACTCGCCCCGCGGATGCCGGCACAATCCTGTTGGACGAGACGCCGATCGGCAACTTTATCGAACTGGAAGGGACGCCGGAATGGATCGATGCAACGGCGCGCCTGCTTGGCTTCCACGAAGGGGATTACATCAATTCCAGCTATGCCTCACTCTATTTCGCCGACTGTGCGTCGCGAGGAGTAGTACCCAGCCACATGGTTTTCCACGGCCAATCGGCCAAGTTGAAGCTTTCAACCTAGAGTCAAACGCTTAAGCCGAAATCAAATTATCACTTATCCCTCTTGAAATCTCCGGAGAAAGTGATATGGTAGTCCTATACGTACCAGGGAGATTGCCTTGACCCTATGCTGACCACAACGGTCATTATTTTGATTTCGCTTTGCCTGTTTGTCTTTTGGTTCCGCTACGCGTGCAGACTGATGCTCAGCGTGCACCCAGCCAAAGATTTGACGGGGAAAATTGCGGAAGCAAACAAACTGAAATTTCGCACGGTTCAATCGGCGTTGAACAGCGAGTCAATGCTGGCGTTCAGCGAACTGGACCGGCTGTTTCAACTGCTGAATCGCGATCACCGCATCATCACCTATCTGATGAAGTATGGCGCCTGTTACCGCTGTGGCGGTGAGGGCCTGGAACATGCCTTGCTTCAACTGGATTACCGCCTGATGATGGCAATCTACAAGTTGACGCGCACCACGTTTCGCGGCGAGGCGCACAAGGCGTTGTGCGAGATGGCGCGGGTGCTGAATTACTTCGCCAACTCGATGGGCGCCAACATGTCGGGCGATACGATTCAGGTCGCACTGCCGGAGTAAAAAATGGCCATTCGTCAATGGGTCGCGCTTCGCATAGAATAAAGTTGTGCGAACTGATGCTCAACTCTCTGAAGCCGTAGAACGGCTAAACCTTGTCCGTAAGGAAATTGGCAAGATCATCGTCGGGCAGTCCGACGTGGTCGATGGTGTTTTGATCTGCCTGCTGTCGGGCGGCCATGTGCTGCTTGAAGGCGTCCCCGGGCTTGGAAAGACAACTTTGCTGCGGACATTGTCCCGCGTTCTCCACTTGAAATATTCGCGTAGTCAGTTCACACCCGATCTGATGCCCGGCGATATTGTGGGCAGCATGATGATGGAAGATGACGGCCGTGGGGGCAAGTCGCTCCGCTTTCAGCGCGGGCCCATCTTTTCGAACCTCGTCCTCGCCGACGAAATCAACCGTGCCACGCCGAAGACGCAATCGGCGCTGCTGGAAGCCATGCAGGAACGCACCGTTACAAGCGGTACGGTGACGCACGAACTGGAATCGCCATTTCTCGTGATGGCTACGCAGAACCCGATCGAAATGGAAGGCACGTATCCGCTGCCCGAAGCGCAGTTGGATCGCTTTCTGATGAAGATCATCGTCAACTATCCGTCGCGCGAAGAGTTGAGCCGCATTGTGGATTCGACGGTCTCAAAATCCGAAGCCGAGGTTTCACAGATTCTGACGCAGAATGAGATCCTCGATCTGCGCAAGGTTTGCCGCCAAGTGCTGATTGCGCCCCATGTGCAGGATTATGCGGTAGACCTGGTGATGGCCACGCAGCCCGCCACGAAATACGCGCATGCGGCGACCACGAAATACATTCGCTACGGGAGTTCGCCGCGCGGCGCGCAGGCGCTGATGGAATGCGGGCGCGTGCTGGCATTGATGCAGGGGCGGTTGAATCTGAGCAGTGAAGACATCAAAAAGGTGGCCCCGGCTGTACTCCGGCATCGCATCATACTCAATTTCGATGCACATGCCGATGGTCAAACGCCTGAGACGGTGCTGAATGACATCATTCAAAGCGTGAGTGCTCCGGCAGCGCGGTAGCGGTCGATGGCGGAAGCACTGATCGATCAGAAATTTCTGGAGCGGCTGGAACGGCTGACTCTGCACTGGCAGAAATCGTTTCCCGGTCTGGTGGGCGGCCATAATGCGTCCAGGTTTTCCGGTGGCGGGTTGGAGTTTTTAGACCATCGCGGTTTCCATCATGGCGATGACCTGCGGGCCGTGAACTGGCGCGCATATTTGCGTCTGGAAAAATTGATTCTTAAGCTGTTCCAGGTAGAACCGCGCATTCCGGTTCGCATCATGATCGATTGTTCCGCGTCGATGTCGACGGGCGAGCCGCCGAAGTTCGATTACGTGCGGAGGCTGGCGGCGGCGCTGGCCTACGTAGGTCTTGTGCGCTTGGAGACCATCACACTGCAGCCATTTGCGGGGGAATTGGAAGATGCCATGGGCTGCTCGGGCGGACGCCACCGCTTTGCTCCAGCGGTGGATTATCTGCTGGAGTTGAAGCCCAAAGGCAAGACCAATTTCATGAAGGTCTCGCGCGAGTTTATCGCCAACTATCCGCAGCGCGGACTTCTGATCATCATCTCCGATTTTCTGGACGACGGTGAATTTGAAAAGCCGATTCAGTACCTTTCCGACTTTGGCCACGATTTGATGCTGCTGCATGTCTGGAACGAAGAGGACCGCGTGCCGCCATACAACGGCGAGTTGGTGCTGGAAGACGCCGAGACGGGCGGCAACCTGGAGCTAACCTTTGACGACGAAACGCGTCTTGCATACACGGCTGCTTTCGATGAATACGCAAAGCGCGTGCGCGATATTTCGCTGCGCAAAGGCGGCCGCTATGTGGGGATCTCGACGCAGACGCCAGTGGAGATTGCGATCTTTGGGCCGGTGATGGAAGCCCGCTCGACGGAGGTTCGCTAAGTGTTTTTTCTAAATCTAAGCGCCTTCGAATTCTTCGCTCTTTTCACTGCTGTTTCAGGCGTCGCGGTTGCATTGTACCTGTTGGACCGTTCGAAGAAAAAGCTGATTGTTCCCACGTTGCGTTTTTGGAAGCATTCGGAGAAGCCGCCGGTGGCGCGGCACCGCAAGCGGATTCAACAGCCTTGGTCGTTGCTGCTGCAGATTCTTGGCATGCTGCTGTTGTTGCTGGCAATTTCGCAGTTGCGGTTGGGGTCGCCCGACCGCGCGTCGCGCGATCACGTGCTGCTGCTCGATACGTCGGCCTGGATGTCTGCCCGCGCGCCTCGTGGCACGCTGATGGACGAAGCCAAGGCCGTGTCGCGTGCATATGTGCGTGCGCTGCCGCCTTCCGATCGCGTGATGGTTGTGCGTACGGATGAGTTGTCGACGCCGGCTACCGTGTTTGAATCGAACCGCCAGGCGATTGAGGAGGCTATCAAGCAGAGCCAGGCCGGGGCCGCGTCACTGCACGTTGAGCAGGCGTTGAACTTTGCGGTGGAGATGCAGAAATTGCATGGCCGGCGCGCGGGGGAGATTGTCTATGCGGGCGCCGGGCGCATCGATGCTTCTGAGGTTCCGGGCATCGAACCGGTGCCGGGGCTGCGTATTCTGTCGGTCAGCGAAGTGAATGAAAACGTCGGGCTGCGTAAGATCAATATGCGGCGCTCGATGTCCGATACCGATTTGTGGGAGATCTTTGTCAGCGTGCGCAACTACGGCCGCGTGGATCGCGTGATTCCGCTGGCCCTGCATTTCGGCGGTGCGCCAATTGGGTCAGCGCGGCTTTCGTTGGCGGCGGGCACGGAACAGAATCAGCGCTTCGAATTTCGCACCAAGGCCGCGGGGTGGTTGGAGGCGCGGCTGCTGGTGAAGGATGCGATTCCTTCGGACGATCGCGCCGTTCTGGAACTGCCTGCTCAAAAGAGTTTGCAACTGGCCGTGTACTCTGATCAGCCTGATGCGCTGCGGCCGCTTCTTTCTTCGAATCCTTGGATACAGGCAAAATATTACCCACTAGCGGCCTATAACGCCGATAATGGAGCAAATATTGTCCTTTTGGATCGATTCAATCCGCCCGTTCCGCCCAAGGGAAATGCGATTTATATTGAGCCGCCGACTGCGGGTTCGCCCATGAAGGCGCTCAAGCAGGCCACAAATGTACCGCTTATTGGTTGGCGGGCGGATCATCCCATGTCGGCCGGCTTGCGCACGAAAGATTTGAAACTCGATTCCACGCAAGTGTACGGAACCCTCGCGGGCTTCTCGCCGGTGGCAGAAGTGGATGGCGGCTCTGTAATTGTCGCCAGTTCGGCAGGGCCGAAGATTGCGGTCTTCGGTTTTAATCCGGGCCGTTCGGCGTTACGTTATGAACTGGCTGCTCCGTTGTTGTTCGCGAACCTGTTCCAGTGGATGGCGCCGGAGATATTCCGTCGCGCCGAACTGAATGGCGATAGTGCTGGAGGCGTGAACGTGGTGCTCGACGATGGGATGGATGCGTCGGCGATTCGCGTGTTAGGCGAGGGCGATAGCGTTCTGCCGTTCACGGTGCAGGGCCGAAATCTGCGGTTCTTCGGCGGCACGCGCGGCATTGTTCGAGTGTTGGCTGGAGACAAAGAAATGGTGTATTCGCTTTCGCTGCCCGACATTGCCGAAGCGAAATGGACTCCGCCGAAGAATATAAAAAGAGGAATTCCGAAGTTCAGTATGCTGGAGGCCTCGTCGCGAGACATCTGGCAGATTCTGGCTCTGCTTGGCGCTCTGTGCCTGATGCTCGAATGGTTCCTCTATGGCAGATTTAAGCTCGCGTTTGCGCCGCGGTTCAGTGGCATGCTGGCGCGGTTCCGGAGGGCGGCATGACATTTGAAAGCCCATGGATGTTGCTGCTGGCCGCGTTGCCGCTGCTATGGATGTGGTATGAGTTTCAGCGTGGCGTCCAAAAAATCGCCACACTGCTGAAGGCCTTGGCAATGGTGTGCATTGCGCTCGCATTGGCCGAGCCACGCATGACAACCACCGAAACGAAGATGGCCGTTTCGGTTTTGGTGGATACTTCCGCCAGCGTTTCGAAGCAGGATCTGGGGCGCGCAAATGCGCTGGTGAAAGCGATCGAATCGGAGCGGGGCCGCCATTGGACGAAGATCATTCCGTTTGCGCGCAGCACGCGGACGCTCGCCGATGGCGTCACACTTGTTGGGGCGGCAACGGGCGCACAGGCTCGCGGAACCGATTTGGAAGCGGCAGTGCGCGATGGCATTGCATCGATGCCTGAAGGGCTTGTTCCGCGCGTGCTGCTGATCTCTGACGGCAAAGAAAACAAGGGCAACGTTGCGCGGGCCACTTGGCAGGCGCAGCAACTGGGTGTGCCGATCGATACGGTGGCACTGGCCGGAAGGCCGAAGCCTGCGTTGCGATTGGAGTCGGTGAACATGCCGGCCATCGCTTTTACTGGCGACCGCTTTCCCATCGACCTTGACGTGGTCGCACCACGCAAGTCGAGCGGGACGATTGAGATTTCCGCCGAAGGAAAGCTGCTTGGCTCGACTGCGGTGAATCTGGAGGCCGGCTCGAATCAGATTCGCGTGCACGCAACGGTGAGCGCGGCGGGTGCCATTGATGTTTCAGGGACGTTGAAGACTACGGATCTTGGCGAGGCGCGATTTGCGCGGTCGTTGATGTTGCGGCGGCCGAAGTTGCTGTATCTTTCGCAAGACCCCGAAGGTGCGGAGAAACATTTGATCGATGTGTTTACGGCCAGCCAGTTGGACGTGACGAAATCGCCGGAACTGCCCACGAAAAGCTTCGATGAGTATCAGCTGATTGTGCTGAACAACTGGGACATGGAAGCGATTCCGCCGGCGCGCAAGGCCGACCTGGAAGCGTTCGTGAAGCAGGGCGGCGGGCTGCTGGTGATCGGCGGCGAAAAGAACACCTACGTCGAAAACAAGAACAATGAAGACGTGCTGGAGCGTGCGCTGCCTGCCAAACTGGCTCCGCCGCGCTCGCCGGAAGGCACGCTGGTTATTCTGATTATTGATAAGTCATCGTCCATGGAAGGCAAGAAAATGGAGTTGGCGCGGCTGGCATCGATCGGCGTGGTTGAGAATCTGCGGCCCATCGATATGGTGGGCGTGCTGATCTTCGACAATTCGTTCCAGTGGGCTGTGCCGATTCGCAAAGCGGAAGATCGCAACCTGATCAAGCGCTTGATCGCCGGAATTACGCCCGATGGCGGCACGCAGATCGCGCCTGCGTTGACGGAGGCGTATCGCAAGGCGATGCCTTCGAAGGCGACGTTCAAGCATATCGTGCTGCTGACGGACGGTATCTCTGAAGAGGGCGACAGCATGTCGCTGGCCAAGGAAGCGGAGTCGCAGAAGGTCACCATTTCGACAGTTGGGTTGGGGCAGGACGTGAATCGAGCGTACCTGGAAAAGATCGCAGCTGCGGCCAAGGGCAAGTCGTATTTCCTGAACGATCCGGCCGGGTTGGAACAGATTCTGTTGCGCGACGTGATGGAGCACACGGGCTCTACGGCGATTGAAAAACCGATTGTGCCAGTTGTGTTGCGGCAGGCGGAGATTCTTGAAGGCATCGATATGGAGAAGGCGCCTCCGCTGAAAGGCTATGTGAAGTTCACGTCGAAGCCAACGGCCGATAACATCCTTAGCATCGATCGCAAAGATCCTCTGTTTTCGCGCTGGCAGTACGGGCTGGGCCGTTCGGCGGTGTTTACTTCAGACGCGAAAAGCCGCTGGGCCGATGCCTGGATCAAGTGGAAAGGTTTCGACAAGTTCTGGTCGAACGTCATGCGCGACCTGCTGCCGCATGCGCAACCGGGCGAGGCTTCCGTGGTGCTCGATAACACCAGCGGCGAACTGGTGGTCGATTACCGGTTAGGCCGGCACATGGAAGAGCCAAAAACAATTCCTGGCATCTTCGTTTTTGGGCCGGATGGATTCCAACGGCCTGTGGAGATCCGCAAGGTCGGCGATGGCTCGTATCGCGGCAAAGTGCCGGTTGGATCGCGGCAGGGTTTGTTCCGCTTGCGTCCTGTAGAGGATTCACGGGCGTTTCCTGAGGTCGGCTACTATCGGCAGGAAGAGGAACTGAACGACTACGGATCTAACGAACAACTGCTGCGGCAGATTGCGGCGTACACGGGCGGGCGGTTCAATCCCGATGTGAAGCGGTTGTTCGATGCAGGCGGGCGCAGTGTGCCTTCGGTGATGCGTTTGTGGCCAGGTCTGTTGGGCTTGGCCGTGGCGTTGAATCTGGCCGAGTTGATTCTTCGCAAGTGGCGCGGCATTTTCCAGAAATAACTTGGTATCATAATCTCCAATTAAGGAGACTATACGAATGCCGAATCGCAGAAAGTTTTTGCAAGCGATTTCCGCGGCTCCGGCCGTTACGGGAATCGCGCCCGCAGCCACAGTCAGGCGCGACTACTTTAAGGAACTGGGCGTGCGCCCCATCATCAACGCGGCGGGCACGTATACCGCGCTCACGGCATCGTTGATGCTGCCTGAGGTGATGGATGCCATCAATTACTCATCGAAGAACTATGTGCGGTTGCAGGAACTGCATGATGCAGTGGGCAAGCGCATCGCTGAACTCATCGGCTGCGAAGCCGCCCTGGTGAGCGCAGGTGCGGCGGCAGCGCTCACGCTGGGCACAGCGGCGTGCATCACTGGTGCCGACCGGGAGAAGATCGTTCGGCTGCCTGATACTGAGGGGATGAAAAACGAAGTCATCGTGCAGAAGTCGCATCGCTACGGGTACGACCATGCAGTGCGCAACTGCGGCATCAAGTTTATTGAGGTGGAGACCGCGGCGGAGTTGTCGCGTGCGGTGAACAATCGCACGGCGATGATGCTGTTCTTCAATGCGAATGACCCTGTTGGGCAGATTCACGCCGAAGAGTTCGTTGCGCTGGGCAAGAAGCACAACGTGCCGACGTTCACAGATGCTGCTGCAGATGTGCCGCCGGTGGAGAACCTTTCGAAATTCACGAAGATGGGATTCGATCTTGTGGCGTTCTCTGGCGGCAAAGGCATTCGCGGTCCACAGAGCGCGGGGCTACTGCTGGGGCGCAAGGATCTGATCGCTGCTGCGCGGTTGAATGGCCCGCCGAATAGCGACACCGTTGGGCGCGGCACCAAGGTCAACAAAGAAGAGCTTCTGGGAATGATGATCGCGGTGGAGTCGTATCTGAAGCGCGACCACAAGGCCGAATGGGCGGAGTGGGAGAAGCGATGCAAGGTGATCGCCGATAGCGTTTCGGTATTGAAAACCATTAAAACCAACACGTGGGTGGGCGAGATCGCCAATCATGTTCCGCACCTGCAGATCCGCTGGGATCAGAGCGCAGTGAAGATCTCCTACGCCGATGTTATGAAGCAGATGCGCGATGGCGAACCATCCATCGAACTCACGCCCGGGCCGGCTGATTGCCTGACCGTGGGCGTGTGGACGTTGCAGAAGGGCGAAGAGCAGATTGTCGCCAAGCGCTTGCGCGAAGTGCTGAAAGCGGCAGTTTAACGCAGCTTCAAGTGAGTGACGGATTCCATGTGGTAGGTCTGCGGGAACAGATCTACCATCGTCATCTTGGCGATGTCGTAGCCATCGGCGAGCAGCGCGGCAAGGTCGCGCGCAAGCGTGGCCGGGTCGCATGACACGATGGCGACGTGTGGCGATTTGATGCGCAGCAGTTCCTTCACAACTGCCTTGCCCAGGCCGGCGCGCGGCGGGTCGGCCAGAATGAAGTCAGGCGTGAGTTTTAAGTCTTCGAGGTACATGCTGGCCTGCTCTTTCATGACCCTCGCGTTCGGCGCGTTCACTTCGATGTCGCGGCATGCGCTGGCGCCGGTCTCCACCGCCACCACCTTCGGAAAACGCTTCAGCAGTTCGCGTGAGAAAAGGCCTACGCCGGCGAAGAGATCGATAGCACGGTTTCCAGACGCGTCGCCAATGGCTTCGGTAACCAAATGATCAACCAGGAAGCGGTTCACCTGGAAGAACGAGCCGTAGCTGACGCGGAAGCCGCCATAGTTGATCGCCCCCGATACCGCGCCCGGGATCGCCTGCTCGCACCATTCGAAAAATACTTTGGCAACGTGTCGCGTGCCTTCGGTTTCCACTACATTCACCTGCACCTGCTCTTCGTTGGTGAACAGTTCGAGTGAGCGCAAGAAGTCGGGGAAGCGGTGGTCCTTCGCCATCTTCGTCAACGCAATCAGAGCCTCGTTCAATCTCGGTGAAGAGATGGGGCAGTGGTCCACGGGGTGCAGCGTGTGCGAACCTGCTTCCAGGAAGCCCACCTTGCCCTCGTGAAAGTGAAACTGCGCGCGATTGCGATATTCCCAAGCTGGGCCCGAGATGATGCCAATCTCTTCCGGCGGCGTGATGCGACCGACGCGGCGCAGCGAATCCTTCAGTATTTCGCGCTTCTGTTGCACTTGAAATTCGTAGTTGGCGTGCTGGTAGTGGCAGCCTCCGCACTTCGTAAAATGGGGGCACTGCGCGTCGATGCGCTCCGGCGAAGGCTCCACCACATTCGTCAGTTCGGCCTCAATCAGATCCTTACGCTTGCGAACCACCGAGGTCTCAATCAGCTCTCCAGGGAGCACAAACGGCGTCAATGCGACCTGCCCATCCACGCGCGAAAGGCCCGCGCCGCCATAAACCAGCTTTTCTATTCTCACTGCACCATTGTCGCACCGCCACGCCGCAAGATACACTGGAATATCCAGCATGAAATCAAGAGTCTTCTCCGGGGTTCAACCCACAGGCAACATTCACATCGGCAATTATCTGGGCGCACTCAAGAATTGGGTGAAGATCCAGTATGACTATGAGAGCATCTTCTGCATCGTAGATCTACACGCCATCACGCTCTATCAGGAGCCGGCGGAACTGCGTTCCAAGATCGCCGAACTGGCGGCGCTGTTCATCGCCGCGGGCATTGACCCGAAGCATTCCTCGGTTGTGGTGCAGTCATCCATCGCCGAACACGCCGAACTGGCGTGGATGCTCACTTGCGTCACGCCGCTAGGGTGGCTGGAACGCATGACGCAGTTCAAGGCGAAGTCAGAAACGCAGGAATCGATCGGAGATGGGTTGCTGCAGTATCCTGTGCTGATGGCGGCCGACATCCTGCTCTACAACGCTGCGATCGTGCCTGTCGGAGACGACCAGGCGCAGCATCTGGAACTGTGCCGCGACATAGCGCTGCGCTTCAACTCGCTGTATGGCGAAACGTTCGTGATGCCGAAGACCAGCATGCCCACCGTGGGTGCGCGCGTGATGGGGCTGGATGATCCGACGAAGAAGATGAGCAAGTCGGCGCAAGGCAGCGGGCATTCGGTAGCGTTGCTTGACCCGCCGGACGTGATTCGCAAGAAAATCATGCGCGCGACCACCGACTCTAACCCCGCTGTTGATTTTGAGACGATGGGGTCAGGCGTTGAAAATCTGCTGTCGATCTTTCAGGCCTTCAGTGAATGGACGCCCGATCAGATGCGCGCGCACTTCAGCGGCATGCGCTATGGCGACTTGAAAAAGCAAGTTGCGGAGATGGTTGCTGTGAGCCTGGGGCCGATTCAGCAGCGCTATAAAGAGATCACCTCAGAGCCAGGATATTTGAATGGCATTCTGCGCGAGAGCGCGGAGCGGGTGAGGCCGATGGCGCAGGAGACCGTGCGAATGGTGAAGCAGCGCATGGGCCTCTACACCATATCCTGAGATGTCTTCGAACCCCGTTTCGCTTTCGTCATACGCGCGCCTGTTGCGGGAAAACCGCAACTACCGATTGCTTTGGTTCGCGCAGGTGGCGAGCGAAATCGGCGACTGGTTTTATTCCGTAGCGATCTACAGTTTGTTGCTGGAATATACGGGCAACGCGCGGTCAGTTGCCATCGCGTTCGTGCTGCAGGTGCTGCCGCAGTTCTTCATGGCGCCGACCGCGGGCGTGTTGAATGACCGTCTGAGCCGCAAGAAGATCATGATCTTTGCCGATTGGACTCGTGCGGGCATTGTGTTGTGCATGCTGCTGGTGCGCGGTCCGTCGATGGTGTGGTTCCTGTATGTACTGTTGTTCTGCGAAACGCTGATGTGGGCGATGTTTGAGCCCGGGCACAGTTCCACCGTTCCTAACATTACCAGCGGGCCGCAGACCTTGGTTGCCAATACTCTGGCTTCCACGACGTGGGCCTTTACGTTTGCAGTGGGATTTGCGCTGGGCGGGCCTGTGGCGGCGTATTTCGGGCGCGAGACCGTATTCATCATCAACTCGCTGTCGTTCGTTCTGTCGGCATCCTTGATTCGTAAAATGCGATTCGAAGAGCCGCATCTGGAATCGCTGCCGCCGGTAACTTTCAAAGAACTGCTGGGCATTTCGAGCGTGATCGAGGGGGTGCGTTATGTGGCCGCCGACAAGCGCATGCTCGCTACCGTCTTCGTGAAAGCCGGCCTGGGCTGCATGGGTTCGAATTGGGTGCTATTGCCGATTTTCGGCGAGCGCGTGTATCCCATGCAAATCGCCGGCATGGATGCCAAGAAGGCGGGAATTCTTTCCATGAGTATTCTGCTGGGGTGCCGCGGCTTGGGTTCGGCAATCGGGCCTCTGATTGCGGGTCGCTATGCGCATGGCAACGAGACGAAGCTGCGCTGGGGCATCCTGGGCGGGTTTCTGTTGGCGGGTGTTGGGTATTTGTTGTTAGGTGTGTCGCATTCGCTCGCAGCTGCAAGCGCGGCCGTTACGCTTGCGCACGGGGGGGGAGCTATCGTCTGGGTGTTTTCTACGACTATGCTGCAGATGAAGACAGACGACCGCTTCCGCGGGCGAGTGTTTTCTGCCGACTTTGCATTCAGTATGGTGGTGCTGGCTTCGACCAACATGACGGCCGGAGTGCTTGTGGATAAGGGCATTGATCCGCACTGGATCGCCACCGGTACCGGCTTGCTTACGCTGGTTCCTGCGGTGATGTGGCTGATGGCACAGCGATTGTGGAGAACGCAACCACAGTCGTAAAGCCTTCGCTGGTGGTGGGTGGTTGCAGCTTCGCCGCCATCATGCACAATACTTCCTCGGGCACTTTGCGTTCGCGCGTGCGGTTTCGTTCAAGGCAGGATTCAAGCGGTGTGTCGAAGTATATGGCCTCTGCCGCCGCGTCGTAGTCAGATGCGATCTTGATGTATGGGCGGCGTTCTCGGCGCGTGAGGTTTGTGGCGTCGATATAGGTTACGGGCATCCCCAGTTCGAGCCGGCGCCGCAAAAGGTCTCTCATGGTTCTGAACACAATGCGATGGATGGTCTGGTCAGTTGGGTCGTCACGCAGCAGGCGGCGAATTTCGTCGGATGAGATCGCGCTGTCGCGGGCGTACGATGATTTGCCGGAGCCGGCGATGCCTACTAGTACGATGACGCGTTGTTGACTGCTCATAAAAAAGTAAAGCTGCATTCCGGAGGAGAATGCAGCTCGTATAGCAGCCCACTAGACCGCGTACTTTTCCAATTGTAACAAATGCGTCGCGATTTCACGACGCAGCGCAATGGAGTTGGCCGGTTCAAACTTAGCGAAGCGGCGCAACACGGCCATGTTGGTGCGCAATGTGTCGCCTTCCACGCAGCCGCCCAACACCGCGCGGGCGGCCACTTCCACGGTCTCCATGGCTTCGCGGACGAAAACTGCGCACATCTTTTGGGCGAACTCCCCTTTGCCAGCGGCTGCCAGTTTTTCGGTGCGCAGCAGAACGGATTCCATGGCAAAGGCGTTCATCGCAATGTCGGTAATGCCGGCGATCACTTCCTGCTCTTTCTCAAGGTCGTTCCCGAAGCGTTGATACGCGACGCCGAGAGCTAACAATGCGATCTTCTTGGCGTTGGCGACCAGTTTGGCCTCTTCACTGCCATCGTTGCCCGACGAAAGTTGCGGGCCGGAGAGCAGTTCGGCTTGCAGCTTTTTCACTGCTTCGACCAATGGCAGTTGGCCGCGCTGTGCACGCTTCAGCAAGTAGCCGGTGGCCAGCATGCGGTTGATTTCGTTGGTTCCTTCAAAGATGCGATTGATGCGCGAGTCGCGATAGGCGCGTTCGACGTGATAGTCCTGGTGGTAGCCATAACCGCCGTGGATCTGCACGCCTTCATCGGCGACGTAGTCGAGTGCTTCGCTGGCAAAGACCTTGATGTAGGAACATTCGGCGGCGAACTCCTCAACGGCTTTCAGCAAGGTGCCGGCGGCATCGGGCTGTTCCCAATTCCAGCCCGCGAGATGGCTTTCAATCATTCCCACGACGCGATAGCTCATGGTCTCCGCGGCATACGTGCGAATGGCCATTTCAGCCAGCTTGTGCTGCATCATGCCGAATTCACAGATCGACTTGCCGAAGGCCTTACGTTCTTTGGCGTATTTCAAGCTGATGCGCAGGATCTCTTTGCAGCCACCAACCACGAAGGGTCCAAGCTTGAGACGGCCCAGGTTCAGAATGTTGAACGCGATGATATGGCCGCGGCCGATTTCGCCGAGCACGTTTTCGACGGGCACTTTGACGTTATCGAGAAACACCGGGGTGGTAGAGCTTCCCTTGATGCCCATCTTCTTTTCTTCGTTGCCAGGCTGAACGCCGGGCCATGCGCGCTCGACAAGAAACGCGGTGAACTTTTCTCCGCCGACCTTGGCGAAGATGGTGTAGAAATCCGCGCCGCCGCCGTTGGTGATCCACATCTTCTGACCGTTCAGCACATAGTGAGTGCCGTCGGCGGAAAGATCGGCGCGGGTCTTCAGCGCCATGGCGTCAGAGCCTGCCTGCGGTTCGCTCAAGCAATACGCCGCAACCATCTCCGCAGTGGCCAGCTTGGGCAGATACTTTTCTTTTTGTGCTTCCGTGCCGAACATCAATAACGGCAAGGTTCCGATGCCGGTGTGGGCGCCGTGCCAGCCGGAGTAGGAGCCGTCCTTAGAGACGCCTTCGGCAACGATCATCGCCGAGGTGAGGTCCATCTCCATGCCGCCGAATTTTTCAGGCAGCACTACCGCGGTGAGGCCGAGTTCGGCGGACTTGCGCAGGATGCTGATGGCGAGCCCCGGTTTCTGATGCTGAATGTCTTCGAGGTTCGGAGCTACTTCTTTGTTCCAGAAATCTTCGGTGGTGCGGGCGATCGCCCGGTGTTCATCGGTGAAGTCTTCCGGTGAAAAGATTTCGTGGTAAGTTCTGTCCTCAACCAGAAACGATCCGCCCCTGGTTTTGGGAAGGGCCATTGATGCTGTTGCCATATCTTCTCCTTCGATCGCTTACATCTTCTCAAAAATTCCGGCGGCGCCCTGGCCTCCGCCGATGCACATGGTGACCATGCCGTAGCGCGAGTTGCGGCGCTCCATTTCGCGCAGGATGGTTGCGGTGAGTTTTGCGCCGGTGCAGCCGAGTGGATGGCCCAACGCAAGTGCGCCACCGTTTACGTTGACTCGATCAATGTCAAGGCCGGCTTCGCGAATCACGGCGAGGGCCTGGACGGCGAAGGCTTCGTTGAGTTCGATGACATCAATGTCAGAGAGGGCGAGGCCCGCCATCTTCAGGGCTTTGGGGATCGCTACTACCGGGCCGATGCCCATGATCTCAGGCGGTACGCCTCCCACTGCGAAGCTAACGAACCGTGCGCGCGGATTGAGGCCGAGTTCGGCAGCCTTGGATGCGGACATTACGAGAGCCACGGCGGCGCCATCGCTGGTCTGCGACGAGTTGCCAGCCGTTACCGTGCCAGTGGCGTGAAAGACGGGTTTGAGCTTCGCCAGCGCTTCGGTAGAAGTGTCGGCTCGTGGGCCTTCGTCCTTGGAGAAGATAGTCTTCGAGGTGACGGGCTTGCCGTTGACGAGAGTCGTGGACTCGATGTCGAGCGGGACGATCTCGTCATTAAAATGGCCGTTTTGTTGGGCTTTCAAGGCGTTTTGGTGACTGCGGTAGGCGAAGGCGTCCTGCTCTTCACGTGGAATCTTGTGCTGCCGCTGCAAATTTTCCGCAGTGAGGCCCATGTTGATGTAGATCTCGGGCTTGTTGTCGACCATCCACGGATTGGGAGCGATGCGCTGCGAACCCATCGGCAGCATGCTCATGTTTTCGGTGCCGCCTGCGAGCACGATATCCGCGCCGCCGGAGCGGATCTTTTCCGCGGCCATGGCTATGGATTGCAGCCCGGAGCTGCAGAAGCGATTGATCGTTACCCCTGGCACTGAGTCGGGCAGGCCGGCACGAAGCGACGCCACGCGTGCGACGTTCATTCCCGATTCCGCTTCCGGTGTGGCGCAGCCGAGGATCACGTCGTCAATCTCATTGGCTTGGACCTGCGGATAACGGGCCAACAACGCGCGAATGACGGCGGCCGCCATGTCATCGGGCCTGGTGTTTTTCAAAGCGCCACGTCCGGACTTGCCCACGGCCGTGCGCAAACAATCGATGATAACTGCGTCCTGCATATTGATCTCCTAGTTCCTGAGCGGCTTGCCCGTCTTCAACATGTGCTGCATTCGCTGCTGCGTTTGGGCGTTGCCGAGCAGGCTTAAGAACGCTTCTCGCTCCAGGTCGAGCAGGTATTGCTCACTCACCAATTGCTCACCGCTGAGTTTGCCGCCGCACAGAACGTGGGCCAGTTTTTCGCCGATGAGCGCATCGTAATCGCTGATGTAGCCGCCCTGGCGCGCGGTCCAGACGCCGATCTTCAGTAGCGCCATGCCTGCTTCGCCTGCCACTTTGACGTTGTCGCGGGGCACGCCGGGCATATAGTTGGAGGCGAGTGCGAGGGCGGCCTGCTTGGCGTCGGCGATGAGACGCTCCTGATTCATTGAGATGCCTGCGTTGCGGCCGAGCAGGCCGAGATTGACCGCGTCGTCCGCGCTGGACGAAACCTTGGCAAAGCCGATCAGTTCGAAGACTTTCTTCGGGTCTTGCAAGCGGACGATCAACTCTTTGCAGCCGCCCGCGCCCGGGATTAGGCCGACACCCACTTCCACGAGCCCCATGTAAAGTTCGGCGGAAGCCTGAACCTTCGCTGCATGGAGCACCATTTCGCAACCGCCGCCGAGTGCGCGTGCATGTGGTGCGGCGACCACGGGCCGGGCGTTGTACTTGATGGCCATGTTGGATTGCTGGAAGCGATGGATGGCCTGATTGAGTTCGTCCCATTCGCCTTCCTGCGCGGCGAGCAGAGCCATTACGAGATTGGCGCCGACGCTGAAGTTTTCGCCTTGGTTGGCGATCACCATGGCCTGGAAGTTTTTGTTGGTCTCTTCGAGGCCCGCGTAGATGAGGCTGATCTGGTCTTCGCCGAGCGTGTTCATCTTGCTGTGGAATTCCAGGCAAAGAACGTCGTCGCCCAAGTCGATGAGCGATGCGCCGGAGTTCTTCTTCACCACGCCGCGGGCGCGCTTGATCTCCTTCAGCACCATGACGCCATCGCGGGGCGCGAGGCGTTCGTATGTGTTTTCGTGGAGGTCGAAGTATTCGGTTCCTGGCGTGCCACCGGTATCGGCTGCGCGGTAAAACCCAGTAGCCCCTGACGTGAGCATGCGCTGAATGTTTTCCGGCAGTGTTCGGCCTTCGGCCTCCATGCGGCGTGCCGCGGCTTCGAAGCCAATGGCATCCCAGAGCTCGAAGGGCCCGAAGGTGTGAGCGTAGCCCCAGCGCATGGCTCGATCGATTTCGACGACGGTATCGGAGATTTCGGGCACTCGCTCGGCGGAATAGAGGAACACGTCGCTGAAGAGCTTCCACAGGAAGTTGCCGGCTCGATCGTTGTTGGCGATCAACATCCGCAGGCGTGCGGGCAGGTCTTCGGTGTTTCGCGCTACTTCTGCGGACGGGAACTTCGGCTTCGCGGCCGGGTGGTATTCGAGCGTCTTCCAATCGATGGCGTGAATCTCGCGTTCTTTGCCTACTCGCTTGTAGAAGCCCTGGCCTGTCTTGTCGCCTAGCCAGCCGCGCTCAAGCATCTGGTTGAGGAACGGAGGGGGCAGCAGGCGTTCGCGCCACGGGTCATTGGGAACTGCGGCGTAGAGGTTTTTGGCGACGTAGGCCCAGATGTCGATACCGACGAGATCGAGCAGTCGGAAACTAGCGCTGTTGGGCAGGCCGATGAGCGAGCCGGTGAGGGCGTCCACTTCTTCCACTGTGTAGTCGTCTTCGATGGCGATTTTGTAGACGGTTGCGCCGAAGAAGCTGCCGATGCGGTTGGCGATGAAGTTGGGGGTGTCCTTGCAAAGCACGACGCCTTTGCCGAGAACGCGGTCACAGAAATCGGAGACTTCGGCGACAATCTGAGGATCTGTATCCGCGCCGGGGATGACTTCGCAGAGATGGAGATAGCGCGGGGGATTGAAGAAGTGGGTGCCGAGGAAGTGTTTGCGCGTAGCGGCGGAAAATGTTTCGGAGATCAACTTCAGCGGGATGCCGCTGGTGTTGGTGGAGATGATGCTGTCGGGTTTGCGCAGCGCCTCGACCTTTGTCCAAAGGGCGCGCTTGATCTCCAGGTTTTCGGTGACGGCTTCTATGATCCAATCGCAGGAGGCGATTTCGTTGAGGTTGTCTTCGAAGTTGCCGGTCTTGACGATTTTGGCGGCATCGTCAGTGAAGAAGCCGCCGGGTTTCATTTTGGCGGCGTTTTCGAGGCCTTTCATCGCGGCGGAGTTGCGATTGGGCTGGCCGGGAATGACAATGTCCAACAACAGTGCGGGGATTCCGGCATTGGCAAAATGCGCGGCGATTCTGGACCCCATGGTGCCCGCTCCCAGAACCGCAACTTTGCGGATGGTTTTCATGAATGGCTATTCCAGTTACTGAGTTTATCACTGACGAGTTGGCGAGAAGTTGAAAGTTGTTCAGCAGTGCTGAATTGGGGCTGGATACTGCGCCATCACTGGATCGCATGTCAACAGAATGATCCCCTCGACCATGCTTTGCGCTATGAGGATTCTGTCGAATGGATCTTTATGTAAAGGTGGCAGCCTCTCGACTCCCAATGCATGTTCCGAAGTGATACCTAATTCCATATAGCCGTTTTCCAAGAGCTGGCGGCGAAGGATTCGTGGATCTGTCTCAAAATCGGTTCGTCCTAACCCGTTCTTTATGACGATCTCCCAAATGCTTGCGGCGCTGAATACGGGCTGGATCGAATCGTCGTCCAGGAGCCGCCGGACTTTTCGAGGCAAGCTCCTCGAGTTGCCGGCAGCCCAGAGCAACAAATGCGTGTCGAGGATGTATTTCAAGCGCCGCCTCCAAAAAGTGTTTCGATCTCTTTGCTCCCCATCGTGTCAAAATCTTTTGGGACTTTGATCTGTCCAGCCATAAACCCGATTCGCCGCTTTTTAGCCGGGATGGACGATTCCAAAGATGTTACTCGGACGAGCGGTTTTCCGGCCTTGGCGATGATAAACGGCTCTCCCTCCACGGCTTGCTCAATCAGGCGCGAGAGATGAGTTTTTGCTTCGTGAATGTTGACTGTGCGCATTGTGATAGACTAAGTCCTCTTAGTTTAGTCTATCATGTATCTCAAATCCTGCAGATTGCTGGTTGTGTCAGGATGCGGAGATGTAAGGAATCTTTATATTAAGATGAACACTGGCTATGTGGGAATTCTTTTCCATCTGTTTGCGCATTGGGAACCTGACGTTTGGCGGCGGGGATCCTACGATGTCGGCTTTCTATCGCGAATTTGTTGAGCGGCGCGGATGGATGACTCGCGAGCAGTATGCCACGGCGTATGCGCTGGCGCGCGTTACACCGGGGACGAATCTGCTGGCGTTTAGCGCGGGGTCGGGGTTCTTGCTGCACGGCTGGTTGGGTGCTTTGGCGGCGGTAATCGCGATTTCTGTTCCAAGCTCGTTATTGGTGGTTTGGATTTCGGCAGGATATCAAGCGGGGCGTGTGAATCCGCTGGTGGCTGCGGTGGTGGGTGGAATTATCGCTTCGGCTATCGGGATGATGGTTGCTTCGGCGTGGCAACTGGTTCAACCACGGATTAAAGAAGGGCAGTGGCTGCGAACGCTGCTGCTTGTGGTTGGCGCGATGATCGGCCTTTCGGTGTTTCACATCACTCCGATTTTGATTTTGCTGGTGGCCGGATTGATCGGTTATTTTTTGCCGGCGCAGGGGCAACGGGCATGAATGTCTTCCTGCTTTATCTGCTGCTCTTGAAAGCCACTATGACCTCGTTCAGCGGCATGACTTCATTGCCGATGCTGCGGAACGATCTGGTGGTGAAGCATCAGGTGCTGACAGACCGGCAGTTGAATACGGCCGTTGCCGTGGGCCGCATGGGGCCTGGGCCGGCGGGGCTTTATGTGGTCAGCGTGGGCTATTTCGTAGGAGGGACTGCCGGGGCGATCGCCGGGTGGCTGGCGACGGTGACTCCGGCGTTTCTGATTGTTCCTCTGTTGATGTATGTGGGGCGGAAGGCTGAGAATCCGCGGGTGCGGTCGATGATTCAGACCATCACTGTGACGGCGGCTGGACTGGTGCTTTCGATTTGCCTGCCTTTGGCACGCGATGCCGTGACGGGGGCGTTGCCGCTGGCGATCACTGTAGTGAGCTTTTTGATTTTAAGCTTTACGCGGGTGGAAACGCTGTGGGTGATTCTGGGTTCAGCCTTGGCGGGATTGGCCGGATTCCTGGTCTGATATAATGAAGACTGCTTATGTCTGAACACCGGCTTGGAGACGTGATCGACGACTATTGCATTAAGTGCAAGCGTCTCACTAACCACCAAATTGTTTCCGTATTAGAAGCGCAGCCCGCGAAAGTGCGTTGCCGCACTTGTTATAACGACCACGACTACCGGTTTGAGGTTGTGCCTCCAACAAAGAAAGAGCTGAAGAAGCAGGCGGAGTTGGAAGCGGCGATGGCGAAGGCGGCACAGGACGCAAGCGGCGAGCAGCCTCCAGCTTAATCCTTTTCCCGAGCCATTTCGATCAAATTTGTGACTGTGCTCCAATTGCGAACAGTGATTGCCGTTTTTGCGGTTCTTTCGACTGCGGCCATGGACAATTTCGACTTCCCCATCCCCTCTGGAAAGTAAATAAACAGCTCTTGAATTCCGATGTGCAGCTCTTCCTGCTCTGGCTTGAGTTGGAGTAGCTTGGCGTGGGCTTCGGCGGAGAGCTGCGTGGCGAGGAAGCCGACTCCGAGTTTGCGTGGATCAAGATCGTGGCGATGGGCGAACGGGTTTCTGGCGGCGGTGGCTTTGAGTTCGGTTGCGGTGCGGCAGATGACTGAGGGGCGGAAGCCGTGGGATTTTTCGATGGCGGATTCCAGTTTGGCGGCGAGCTTTTCTGGGACGTCTTCTTTGGCTTGGAAGACAACATTACCGCTTTGGACGTAGGTCTGCACTTGCTGGAACTTCAGCGTGGCGCAGAGTGCGCGCAGGTCTTCCATCTTGATGATGTTGTGGCCGCCGACGTTGATGCCGCGCAGCAGGGCGATGAGGGTGGTCATTCTCTGACAGCATAGCGCGCATGAGGCCATAGTGCGGTAGCGTTAGAATGATGTCTCAATGGGCAGACGGCCAGGATCGTAACGTGAGTTTGGAAATCGCGAAGAAGATTGCGCAGCGTCTGCGCGAAGCGGGATACGAAGCCTGGCTGGTTGGTGGATGTGTGCGCGATCTGCTGTTGGGGCGGACTCCTAAAGATTGCGATGTTTCGACGAGTGCACGGCCAGATCAGGTGCAGGCGCTGTTTCCTGGATCGTTGCTGGTGGGGGCGCATTTCGGGGTGGTGATTGTTCGAGAAGGCGGGGAACTTACCGAGGTTGCCACGTATCGCAGCGATGGGAACTACAGCGATGGGCGGCGGCCAGATAAGGTGACGTTTGAGTCGGACGTCAGGAAAGATCTGGAACGCCGGGATTTTACAATCAACGCGATGTTGTTGGATCCCGTATCCGGCAAGGTTGTCGATTTGGTGGGCGGGCGCCGGGATTTGGAAGCAGGGTTGATTCGGGCGATTGGTGAGCCTGTGGTGCGCTTTCGTGAGGATCATCTGCGGTTGATGCGAGCGGTGCGCTTTGCAGCGCGGTTCGGATTCACGATTGAGGCGCGGACCTGGGAGGCAATCTGCGCGGAGTGCGAGAGTATCGGCAAAATCGCGGTGGAACGAGTGAAGGGCGAGCTGGCGCGAATTCTGACCGAGGGGAATGCTCCATGTGGGATGGGTCTGCTGCGGGAGTCGGGCTTGTTGCGCATAATTCTACCGGAGGCTGGATCGTTGGAGATTCTGGGACGGTTGCAATCGCCTGGGTTTGAGTTGGCTCTTGCTGCCGTTCTGTTGAACGGGGATGCCGCACGGGCGGTTGAGCGGTTGAAGCTCTCCAACGACGAACGGGCAAGGGTGCTGGCGCTATGCGAGTATCATTCCCGCTTCGATGAAATTGGCGGAATGCGCACCGCTGTGTTGAAGCGTTTTTTGCGCATGAAAGATTTCCATCAACATCTGGAGTTGTATCGGGCGGCTGTCGCAGGTGATTCGCGGTATGAGTCGGCGCGGGCTTTGCTCGTGTCGATGACCGAGGAGATGCTGTGGCCAGCCCGATTGCTAACTGGTGACGATTTGAAGCGGATGGGCGTGAAGAGTGGGCCACGGTTTGCGGAGATTTTGACGGCGTTGGAAGATGCGCAATTGGAAGGACGGGTGCATGGCCGGCAAGACGCAGAGGCGTTTGTTAGAGCAGCAATTTCGGGTGGATCATCCACTTGAAGACGCCGCGGGGCTGAGGCGGAAATGCGTCGACATCAACGCGGGCGAGAGCGCCTTTCTTAAAATCGACGATCATGTGCAAGCCACCCAGCAGGTAGCCGAGAAGCAGGCCCATCAAGGGTTCGTGTGAAGAGAGGAGGATGGCTTTCTCGTCTTTATGTATGCGGATCTCCTGCCAGACTTCGGCGGGCTCTCCAGAAGGTGTGAGAGTGCGGGTCTCGAGGATCTTGCCTTCTACGTGGAGTTCGGTTTCGGCAAGGATCGCGGTTTCCATGGCACGACGGTAGGGACTGGAGAGAAGCAACGTCGGCTTCACGCCAGCCTTGCGCGCAAATTGAAGTAAGGCGCGTAATTCCTTCTTGCCTTCACTTGTAAGGGCACGCTCCGAATCGGGCTTACCTGGAGCCCCATCGGCAGCTATCCCATGACGCAAGAGATAAATCTGCATTGTTTACATCCATTCTGCCATACTCTTAGGTGAATCAATGACACTCAAAGACGACCTCCGGGAGCGCCCGGAGCTTTTCTTCGCCTGCGCTGCTGGAATTGCCGGCATTTTCTCCATTGCTGTTTCGCATATTCTGCTTGGCGCTGCGATCCTCATTCTGCTCATCAAACGGCGAAAGCCTGAATTGCCGGCGTATTGGCTACCATTAGCGCTGTTTCTAGGCTGGACCGTGCTGTCCGTAATCTTTTCGAGCGATCCGGCGCATGGGCTTCCACAGATCAAAAAGTTTTATGTGTTTGTGGTTGTGGTTGTTTTTGCCACGGTGCTGAAGCGGGTTTGCGACGCTCGATGGTTCGCACTGGCGATGGGGGCGGCAGCAGGGTTGTCAGCCGTTTGGGCCACGGCCCAATATATTGCCAAGTCGAGCGGAACCAGTGACGATGGGTTCTACCGATTGTACGTCGCTGATCGTATCACCGGTTTCATGAGCCACTGGATGACCTTCGGCGGCCAGATGATGATTGCATTCCTGTTTGTAATGGCCTATGTTTTGTTCTCGAGGGAAACGGGACGTTTGGTGTGGGCTGGCTACGGGGTGCTCGCAGCGATGAGTGTTGCGATGCTGTTGAACGGAACGCGCAGCATCTGGCTGGGAGCAGGCGTGGGGGCTGTCTATCTGATCTGGTGCTGGCGGAAGTGGATGGTGCTTGCGGCGCCTTTGCTGTTGGGGTTGGTGATTCTGGTTTCACCCGGATTTGTGAAGGAACGCTTCCTTTCCATCTTTAAGCCGCATGGCGAGACGGATTCGAATACTCACCGCGATGTTTGCCGGAGGGTTGGGTGGGAGATGATCAAGGCTCATCCGTTGTTCGGACTTGGTCCGGAAGAGGTTGGGGAACACTTCAAAGAGTATATTCCAGTGAGTGTGAAACAGCCGCTGCCTGAGGGGTTCTACGGCCATCTACATAACATCTACGTTCAGTATGCCGCAGAGCGTGGCTTGCCGGCCCTGTTATTTCTACTGTGGATGTTTGGGATCATGCTGCGGGATTTCTTTGGCGCCGTGCGGAGAGCCGGTGAGGGAACGTTCCTATTGTATGGAGCGATTGCGGCGGTGTTGAGTGTTCTTGCGGCCGGATTCTTCGAACACAATCTGGGAGACAGCGAAGTGCTGATGCAGTTTCTCGCGGCGGTAGCCATCGGCTATGCGGGGATTCCCGCCGCGAGTAAGGGTTGATTGTTAACTAAGCTTCGGTGATGGTGACGCTGTTCAGCACGTCGCCCTGCTTGACCGCATTGACGACATCCTGACCGCTGGTGACCTGGCCGAACACGGTGTGTTTCCCATCGAGCCAATCGGTCTTGATGTGGGTGATGAAAAACTGGCTGCCGTTGGTGTTGGGCCCGGCGTTTGCCATGGAGAGAGAGCCGACCTTGTGCTTGTTGGGGTTGGACTTCAACTCGTCTTCAAAGCGGTAACCGGGGCCGCCGGTGCCGGTGCCCAGCGGGCAGCCGCACTGGACCATGAAGTCGGCGATGACGCGGTGAAACTTGATGCCGTCATAGAAGTTTTCACGGGCGAGGAATATGAAGTTGTTCACGGTCTTCGGAGCGTCTTTGGTGAACAGGTCGCAGACGATTTTGCCGCGGGTGGTGTCAAAGGTTACGGTGTAGGTCTTGGCGACGTCAATGGACATCGCCGGCGGAGTAGGGTATTGTTTTGCCATTCCTCTTCAGTGTAGCGGAAGATTGTCTGTTTGCCCTATACCTGTTAAGATGACATCTGTAGCCGAACCTAGCAGAAATCACGTTCATCCAAGCTGGGGTGGGGGAACCAAATGTATTGGGGCGTACTCCGGCAGTTGCCGGAGGGGGTACTTTCAAGTCCTAGCCCGGCAGCTAACCTCATAGGCTAGATTTGAAAGGAGTCCTTAACTGTGCCATCGAAAAGCGCAACAGCTACCAAAGTTGTTGTAGCGTCTACCGTAATGTTGTCCTTCATTTCGTTTTGGAGGGCGGCAGCCATTGTCCTTTGTGACTTGGCATCCTCGTCGTTCTACGCGGGCGGCATCGCCGAAACCGCAATCGGAAAATCCGCTCCCTGGTTCATTTTGGGCATCATGTCGTTCGGCTACGCCGTACGCGCAATTTACATCGAAAGCTGCAGCATGTTCGTGCGCGGCGGTGTATACCGCGTTGTTCACGAGGCGATGGGCGGGACGCTGGCGAAGTTCTCAGTCTCCGCGTTGATGTTCGATTACGTTTTGACCGGCCCCATCAGCGGCGTTAGCGCAGGATTGTACATGGCCGGGTTGATCAACGAAACGGCAACGAAGTACCACCATCCGGAGTGGATGGTGAATCGAAATCTTTTCGCGGCAGGCCTGGCGATAGTTGTAACCGTCTATTTTTGGCGCAAGAATATCATCGGAATGCACGAATCGAGCGGCAAGGCTCTGCGCATCATGCAACTCACGACTGTGATGGTTGTGATTCTGATGATCTGGTGCACCATCACTATTTCGGTAAAAGGTTTTGCGCCGATTCCCTGGCCGACTCTTGCAAATTTCAAGATGGACGATAACTCCGTCGGCTGGTTGAAGAATACGGGCTTAACCAATTTCTGGATCATTGCCGCGCTGGTAGGCCTTGGACACTCGCTGCTGGCGATGAGCGGCTTTGAGACGTTGGCTCAGGTGAATCGTGAAATCGCGCATCCCAAATTGAAGAACTTGCAAAAGGCCGGAACGGTTATTTTCGTTTATAGTTTGATCTTTACCTCAATGGTTTCGTTCCTGGCTGTGATGCTGATTCCGGACCACGAACGAAATACCCTTTATATCGACAACCTGATTGGAGGTCTGGCGATGTACATGGTCGGGCCAGTTTCGTTACGGCTTTTGTTCAATGGCTTTGTCGTGGTTGTAGGTACCGTGATTCTGGCAGGTGCAGTGAACACATCCATTCTTGGTTCGAACGGTGTTTTGAATCGCGTCGCCGAGGACGGTGTGCTGCCTGATTGGTTCCGTCTGCCTCATCCGAAGTTCGGAACAACTCACCGCATGATCAATACTGTGGTGGGACTGCAGATTTTCACGATTGTGATTACTGGCGGCGATCTATTTCTGCTTAGCGAAGCGTATGCATTCGGCGTAGTTTGGAGCTTCGCTATGAAATCGCTTTCTGTTTTGGTGTTGCGGTTTAAGCAGCCTGCAAATCGTGAATGGAAAGTGCCGCTGAATTTTCACATCCGTGGCGTTGAGATTCCGGTCGGACTTGGCCTGATTACGCTATTCCTGTTTGCGCTTGCCGTTACGAATTTGATGACGAAGAAAGTTGCCACAGTTTCGGGTATTATCTTCACCATCGTTTTCTACCTGATCTTCCAGCTTTCGGAAAACTACCACAAGCGGCACCGGGCGGGCGTTGCACATGAGTCTGAGAAGTTCCTGCTTGATCCGACGGAGCAGTCGCTGGCGATCCGGCCAGGCGCGGTGTTGGTGCCGGTAAGCAATCCGCATCTTCTTGCACACGTGAAAAAGGCTCTCGCAAAGACCGATACGCGGCGCATGGACATTGCGATTCTGACGGTAAAGCTTTCGGCCGAAGATCTGGATTCCGATCAGTTGTTCAATGCTGATACTGCGGCTCTGTTTACCACTGTGGTTTCGCTGGCGGAAAAAGAGGGCAAGCACGTCGAATTGATGGCGGTGCAGGGAATGGATTCCAATGCAGCGATTGTGGAAGCGGCGGCGCGCGTGAAGGCATCGTTGATTGTGATGGGACGCTCCGCAAAGATCACGCCCGATGAACAGGCGAAGATCTTCGGAGATGCATGGGAACGCCTGCCCCAGCCGAGGCCGCAGGTTTCGCTGGAGATTGTGGAACGCGATGGAACACGTTCGACGTTCTTCAACCTTGGGCCGCATCCGCCGCGGTTGTGGCCAGAGGATGTGGACTTGCTGCATGACCTGTGGCTGAAACTCAGCGAGCGTCAGTTCGGGCACAAGATTCATCATCGCGATGTTGTCCGGATTGCACTACGGCGACTGGAAAAAGAGATTGATGCCGTGAAGCCTGACGAGCTGCACTAATCAATCGATACGGCGGATTTTGATGCTGCGAAACCAGACGTCGGAATCGTGGTTTTGCAGTGAGATGAAGGATTCCAAAGACGGCGTTTCGCTCTTATTGATAGAGCGGAGCGCCGTTTGTACGATGGGATCGGTCAGTTCGAATTCCAGCACTTTCTGGCCATCGAGCCAGTGCTCCACATGATTGCCATCGCGCAGGATTCTTGACTTGTGAAAGATGTTGGTATCAAGTTGCAAGTGCTTGGTTGGAGCGATGTAGGAGTAGAGGGATGCGGTTACGCGCGTCTTTGCGGATAGCGCATCTGAATTGTTGTTGTCGTCGACCAATTGATATTCGAGGCCGCGGGCTCGAGCCTGCCAGCCGGTTTCGTTTCTCCTTTGCCAGCGGTCGGTTTTTTGGACCAGGTACTTCACTCCTGAATTTCCAGCCTTGGTGAGTTTCCATTCAAAGTAGAGATCGAAGGACTTGTATTTTTCGACGGTGCGGATGTCCTGCATGTCCTGCGGGTTGGGTATCGCTTTGAGGCAACCGTCTTCGATTTTCCAGGATGCGGGGAAGGGAAGCCCGGTGACTTCGGTCCAGCCCGTTGTGGTAGAGCCATCGAAGAGGAGTTTCCAACCAGCGGCTTTTTCCTCTGGCGTCAGTTGATTTGCAGGTTGTGCCAGGCTAAGCGAGGCTATCGTGATGAAGCAGGCAAGAAGTGGGCGCACAAATCTATTATGATCCTAGAGAGGCCATTCATGGATTCCATAAAATATCTTCTTAACGAAAACCAAATACCGCAATTCTGGTACAACATTGTTCCTGATCTTCCGAAGCCCCTTGCGCCCGTGCTGCACCCAGGGACACTGCAGCCAATCGGGCCGGATGATTTAGCGCCGCTGTTTCCGATGGCGTTGATCGCGCAGGAGGTAAGCCAAGAGCCACAGATTGAGATCCCCGAAGAGGTGCGCGACGTCTACAAGCAATGGCGGCCATCTCCGCTGTTTCGAGCGCGGAGGCTGGAGAAAGCCCTGGATACTCCAGCGAAGATTTACTACAAGTATGAGGGTGTCAGCCCGGCGGGTTCGCACAAGCCGAATACCGCTGTGCCGCAGGCCTACTACAACAAGCAGGAAGGCACCAAGCGGCTTTCCACGGAGACGGGGGCGGGGCAATGGGGCTCGTCGTTGGCGATGGCGTGCGCTTTTTTTGGCATTGAGTGCAAAGTGTACATGGTGAAGGTGAGCTACAACCAGAAGCCTTATCGACGTGCTTTGATGGAGACCTTTGGGGCATCGGTTACGGCCAGTCCGAGCATGGAGACGGAATCGGGGAAGGCGATTCTGGCGCAGAATCCTGATTCCACGGGGTCGCTGGGCATTGCTATTTCGGAGGCTGTAGAAGTCGCGGCCAAAGATCCGAACACGAAGTACGCTTTGGGAAGTGTGTTGAATCATGTGCTGCTGCATCAGACCGTGATCGGCTTGGAGACGATTGAGCAGATGAAGATGGCGGACGCCGAGCCGGACGTGATTGTTGGATGCACCGGTGGCGGATCAAACTTCGCTGGTATTTCGTTCCCATACATCGGGCGGAATCTGAAGGGCCAGAGCAAAGCGAGGATTGTTGCTGTGGAACCGTCGGCTTGCCCGAGTTTGACGAAGGGCAAGTTTGCATATGACTTTGGCGATACCTCGCACCTGACTCCACTTGTGAAGATGCACACACTGGGAAGCGTTTTTGTTCCTCCGGGCTTTCATGCCGGCGGGCTTCGATATCACGGGATGGCGCCACTGGTCAGTCATGTGATGGATTTGGGATTGATTGAGGCTGTATCTGTCCAGCAACTAGACGCGTTTGCTGCGGGCGTTCAGTTTGCCCGGGCCGAAGGGATTGTACCGGCGCCTGAGGCTAATCACGCGGTGGCGGGAGCTATTAACGAGGCACTGAAGTGCAAGAGCGAAGGCGTTGGCCGCACCATTCTTTTCAATCTGTGCGGCCATGGCCATTTCGATATGCAGTCCTACATTGATTACGCGGCCGGCAAGCTGGTGAACTACGAATATCCCGCAGAGGAGATCGCAGCGGCACTGGCTGGCTTACCGAACGTATAGGTGCTACTTGGCGTGTGGTTCGAGGACTTCAATGTCCTTGAACCACACGCTGGTAGGACGCTTGTTGCCATGACACTGGAGGGCCAATCGGCCTTCCAATCGGCCAGGTGCGTCATCAGCGATGTCTACCGTTTTAACTCCATTCAAATAAAACGTGATCCGGTGGCCGTGGAACGATGCCGTGATTTCATTCCATTGATTCGGAATTACGCCT
Source organism: uncultured Acidobacteriia bacterium (assembly GCA_903881085.1). Lineage (GTDB taxonomy): Bacteria > Acidobacteriota > Terriglobia > Bryobacterales > Bryobacteraceae > CAIRSA01. The sequence goes on along the minus strand of CAIRSA010000492.1, from coordinate 34,205 downwards.
GCGTTATCTTCCGGGCCCGTGACCCAGGAGCGGCCGCCGGCATGCCAGTAGCCTCCAGTGCGTTTGGCTTCATCCATCTCAATTTCGTATCCGGCGTGAGTGGTTGGGTCGCATCGGACGAAGAAGCCGCTGTTGCCTTTATCGATTTTGAACTTGAACCGAAGTGTGACGTCTTTGAATGATTGATCACTGACTAGGAAGTGGATCTTCGGGTCGTTCAAATCGCTTGTGGCGTGAATGGCGCCGTCCTCTGTATTCCAGTTGCCTCCCTGCTTCGTCCAGGAAGCCGTGGAGACTGGCTTCCAGCGATGTGTGCCGAGACTATTCAGTTCAATATTGCGGAAGCGTACCTGGGCGGGTTTCTCGCCTTTGAAAGCGTGGACCTGAAGCGCTATGAAGCCGGATTGGTCCATTGCATCGAGCAAGTCGGCGCAGGGGACACCGTTGATCCAGGTGCGGATGTGATCACCGATAGCTTCAACCTTGTAGTGGTTCCACTGGTTGTCCTTGAACGCCTTGCTGGCTAGGGGATCGGATGAGATGTTGTGGAGCCATCCCCGGCGGGCCTCATCATAGATGCCTCCAGAAGCGCCGGATTGTTCGTTGGCAATTTCTACCTGGTAGCCATGGACACGCCCAGCACTTTGCTTGCGATCGACGATTTTCTTGCCGTCAAAGGTTTTGACGGACTGATCGGTTGCATAGCGATGACTGCGGATCTGGACTCCCGAGTTGAGAGCGGGGTCCGTCCAAGTGTCAAATTCAAGCATGAAATCTCCATACTCCTTGGTGGTGCAGAGGAAGCTGTTGGGGCTTCCTTCCGCGGTGGTGCCAACGATGATTCCCTTTTCGACTTTATAGGAAGCTTTGCCGTTGCAAAGTTCCCAGCCGCGAAGAGTCTTACCGTCAAAGAGCTTTTCAGCCCAAGCGGGTGTGGCACAAAGTATTGCGATTAGAGTTAGGCGTAGCATACGTGGGTATTGTTTCATTGCAACTGTGAATGGTGCAAGGGGCTACCCATTACAGCCCATGCAGGCAGTCAATTTCGGAATTCAGGCATGCCCTGGAAGCCGAGTCACAGCTTTTCGAAAGAAATATTTGGTTTATTCTTCAACGCTTTAGTAAAATACCAACCTTTTTTCCCGGAGGGTGCCTGTTATTCTTTGATCGGAGTTGATGAGCTGTAGGACGCGCAGGCGAACATATGGCAACTAAGAAAGGCGCGAAGAGCGCCACAAAAAGAACGTCTTCACCGACGAAGAAAGCAGCAAAGACATCCGCGGCGAAAAAGAAAGTGCAGGCGCCCCGGAAACGTGCAGCAGTTGTGAAGAAGCGGTCGAAATCAGCATTGGTAAACAAGCTTCTGGATGCCGCTGAAAAGAAGATGGAATCGGATGAAGTCAAGGCTTCTATTGGCGATGTAATCCGATTGCTGCAGTTGCAAAGAGAGCTCGAAGAGGAAGAGCCGAGGGAGATCACAGTCCAATGGATAGCTCGCGAGGAAAAGAGAGATGTGCCAGAGAAATAGACTATGCAGCGCTACCATCGCAGGACCGATTTCACCAATGCGAAGAGCGTTTCAAGGGCTTTTCTGGTCCGATCGGTTCTGGCAAGAGTCAGGCGCTTTGTCAAGAAGCTATCAAGCTTAGTTATCAAAACCCGGGAAGGGTCGGGCTAATCGGAGCGCCGACTTACCCAATGTTACGGGATGCAACGCTGACATCGTTCGTAGAGATCTTAATCAGCAATGATATTCCGTTTGAGTACAACAAGGCCGAAAACATTCTGGTGCTGAAAGACACCCGGTCGCGGATCCTCTTTCGTGCAGTAGATGACTTCGAACGGCTGCGCGGAACAAACCTGGCATGGTTCGGGATTGATGAGTTGACTTACTGTTCCGAGGAGTCCTGGCTGCGCCTTGAAGGGCGTCTGAGAGACCCCAAGGCAACAAGATTGTGCGGCTTTGCAGTGTGGACTCCCAAAGGATTCGATTGGGTATACCGCCGGTTCATTTCAGATCCGATACCGGGATATAAAGCCATTCTGGCTTCTCCCCAAGAGAACTACCATTTGTTGTGCAGTATCCCGGACTTCTATGAGCGATTGAGAGGGAGTTATGACGATCGTTTCTATCAACAGGAAGTGCTGGGAGCGTACCTAAACGTAACAGCGGGGCGGTGCTATCACGCGTTTGACCGCAGCACAAATGCGAAAAAGAAGGAGTGGAGCAAGGGGGAGACGCTCTATTGGGCACTGGATTTCAACGTTGACCCCATGAGCTCCGTTGTTGTGCAGATCGAGGGAGATGAAATTCACGTGATTGATGAGATCGTAATGAGCCGGGCCAGCACGGCCGATGCTTGTGCGGAGTTTCGATCACGTTTTCCGTCGGGTGTTAACAGGTTGATCATTTGCGGCGACGCATCCGGCTTTACGCGACAGACTACTGGCACTTCAGATTATGAAATCATCCGGAAGTTCTTTCGCAGCGAAGGCGACATCGCGACAGATTATCGAGTGCCCTCAAAGAATCCGCTAGTTCGTGAGCGTGTCAACCTTATGAACGCAAAGTTGAAGCCCGCGTCGGGAACGCCGGCGCTGTTTGTGGATCCGAAGTGCAAAGAGTTGATTAAGGATTTTGAAGAGGTCACCTACATACCTGGAACGACGCAGATTGATAAAGATCGAGACTCGAAACGAACACATCTTTCCGATGCGCTAGGTTACATGGTCTGGCAAGAATGCAGGAAACAGACTCCGGTAGGGCCGCAAACGAATCCAGTCATAAGTTTTTAGGCGAGAACAGGCAGGGAGTGCAAAAGACGTGAATCAAATTGATCAAGAGCATCCAGAATATACCGCACGCAAAGAGATGTGGCAAACATATCGGGATCTTTACGCGGGCGGACAGCAGCTAAAGAACAATGCGGAGAAATACCTGATCCGGCGGCAGCGGGAACCGAACGAGGTCTACGCAGAACGTCTTCGGCGAGTATTCTACGAGAACTACGCGGGGTCGATTATTGACTGGTATGCCGCGACGTTGTTTCGCCGCGAACCTGTGCTGTTGTATGAAGGCAATAATGAACCGGCCAAACAGTTCTACGGAACCTTTACGGGAAACTGTGACCAGCGAGGGACGAGCATCGCTGATTTTCTCAGGAAGCGATTAATCGACACCCTGATCTCGGGCGCGAGTTATGTGCTGGTCGACTTCCCTCGGGTCAATGTTACAGCGACGTCTCGTGCCGAGGAAGAGGCAGCAGGAATCTCCAGGGCCTATTTAGTCGGGCTTCAAGCAGAGGATGTTATCAACTGGAGCTCCGATGAGCATGGAAACTTCGAATGGGTAGTGCTAAAGTCCATTGTCGACAGACAATCCGATCCGACCTGCGGAAAGGTGGAGCGGGAAACGCGCTGGGCACATTACGACAAAACTTCATTCCGAATCTATGCGCAAAGAGATGAGGATGGAAAGCCTGGCGAAATCGCTCTTATCGACGAAGGGCTGCACGGACTGGCCAAACTGAACCAGACACCCGTGTTCAAGCTGGAAGTCAGCGACGGCCTCTGGCTGATGAACAAGGCTGGGCTGACACAGATCGAGCACTTCAATAAATCGAATGCCCTTTCGTGGGCGTTGACTATGGGACTCTTCGCAATGCCCGTGATCTATTCGGAAAAAGAATGGAACCAGATGGTCGGAGAATCCTATTACATTCAACTCGGACCGAATGACCGGTTTGGGTGGGCTGAGCCTGCGGGTACGGTCTATCAGATTGCAGCCGACAATCTGAAAGCACTGAAGGATGAGATTTACCGTGTTTGCTATCTGCTTATGCAGGCTGGGGCAGCGGGTGGAGCGAACCAGTCAGGGTTAAGTAAGCAATGGGACTTTGGGATTACACAAGAGGTTTTGCGCACTTACGGCGACTGCGTAAAGGACCTGTTGCGCCGGGTATTACATTCGATTGAAGCAGCCCGAGAAGACGGCCTTCAGATCGATGTTTCCGGCCTAGACGAATTCGATATTGGCGAGTTTAGCGGGGAATTGGACGATGCAATCAAACTGCTGGCGATGGGGATTCAATCGCCAACGCTGCAGGGTCAAATATTCAAGCGGCTTGCCCACAAGTATCTGTGCGATGTCAGGCAGGAAATCAAGGATCAAATCGCACAGGAGATCGACGAATCCATAGTCAAGAAAGGATAACCATGGACCAGGAAATGAAGGATGAGTCAAGACAAGGCTCAAAGTCCCCGGACGAGAACAATGGCGACATCAAGTTACTTGTCAAGGACGCGATTCGTGAATACATCAATTTCGAACAGGCGAAGTCGGAGCCAGCATATAAAACAGAACTGATTGAGGAGCGCAAGCGACGCGAAGTGCTTGAGCGCCGAGTCAATGAGTTGGCCGAAGAGAACCGGCGAAGCAGGCAGATTGCCGATGAAGCGGAGCGCAACTCCGTGATCCGAACTGAACTGCAAAAGCTAGGTGTGGCAAAAGTCGACCTGGCATTCAAAGCTGTTCGCGACGACATTGTCCGGTCGGAGGATGGCCGGTTAGTGGTGAAAGGGTCGCAAGGCGAAGTTGGCGTCAAGGAATATCTTGCCAATTTCGTAACCGAGAACCCGGAGTTACTGCCTGCCAGAATTTCAGGGGGTTCGGGGACACCAGCAGCGTCGAAACATATCAACAACGCAGGGTCTTCGATAGATATCGACCGGATTAAGCCTGGGATGAATCCGGAAGAGATGGAGAGGGCACGGCAGGAAATCGCCCGTGTTGCTCTCCAAGCATTAAAAGGGATGTAAGCAGCAAGAGTCTAGCGGCACCCAGATTAGGGCGCAGTTAGATCAGATGAAGAGTTTGTAAATAGGAGAAAAGGAATGCCTTCAATCACATCAGCAAATGTAGCAAACGCGATTGTGAAGTTAGTAGCGGCAGATGCTCTGCCGGCTTTGATGAGTAACCTTGTCATGGGTAATCTCGTAAATCGAGACTATGAGCCGACGTTGGCGAATGCTGGCGATACGGTAAATATCCCGATTCCCCCGGTTCTGGTGGCCAACAATATTGCCGAAGGCGGCACTGTTCAGACCCAGAATCCCAACCTTGGAAATGCACAAATCGTTCTGAATACCCACGCCGAAGCAACGTTCCAGATTCCGGACGTCACCAAAGTGTTGGCTGTGCCGGATTTGCTGAGACTGTACATGCAGCCGGCCGTCGTCGCATTGGCAGAGCGCATTGAATCCGACCTTCTCGCCCTGGCACCTCAGTTCACTGCGAACTCTGTGTTGGGGGCAGGTGGAGCGGCAATTACAGAAGCTGTTATTGACTCCGCGGAAACAGCACTGTTCGCCGCGAAAGTGCCGGCAAGCTCTTCCAAGTACCTGGTGGTCGACGGAAACACTTATTCGCAGATGCGCCAGATTCAACGATTTAGCGAATTCCGGACGGCCGGTGAGGCTGGTTTGCGCGCTTTGATCGACGGCGGCCTTGGCAAGTTCAAGGACTTCTATGTCTTCCGTTCCCAGTTGGTCAGTAAGACCGGCAGCGGCCCCTTCACGACCAATAACCTTGCCTTTTGCAAGGATGCTATCGGCCTGGTTGTGCGCCGTCTTCCGCAGCCGCTTCCCGGTACAGGGGCGATCGCGGAGTACGCTGAGTTTGGGAATTTTGGCATTCGCGTGGTGATGAGCTACCAGCCTAATACGCTGTCGCAACAGTTCACCGTCGACGTGCTGTACGGCGCAGCGATTCTGCGTAACGCGCACGGCGTTCTTGTCAGAAGTTAGTCATCCGCGAGGTCTTGACGCGGAATGCGTTGGCAGGGTGCTGTGGGCCAGTCAGGCCCATGCCCTGCTGTTGCTATTCAGGTTTACAGGGGGACTCCGTTGGGAACGGAGTCCCCCTGCTTGCTAACGGAGAAATAAGTATATGAACATGCGACAGTATTACCAAAAGATCAAAGAAGTGGAAGAAAAGATACTAACCCCCGAAGTGGTGGTTATGAGCAATGAGACCTCGGACGGAGGAGTTGCAGGGATTATGAACACGGTAAAGAAAACCGTTGCTTCGAGAATGATTGCCGAAGGTAGAGCCAGGCTGGCGACCGAGGAAGAGGCACAATCTTTCCGTCAAGAGACGAACGACGCCTATCGGGTGAGCATGGAAGCCTTGAATACGGCAAAGGTTCAATTAACCGTATTGTCAGACCAGGAAATGAAAGCAATCAAAACAGCTCTGAAGTCTAAATAAGGCCACCAACGGCGAGGCTTATGCAATTACAGCGAGGCCCGGTGCGGCGGAGTGGAAAGGAAAAGTGAATGGCTCTATTTATCGACACTGACATACGAATGATCCCAGAACTTGCGCGCTACGAAAGCTCGATTATCGACGTGGCGAATACGGAAGGTATCGATCTTGCGGCGAAGCTGGACGTGGCGAAGTCTGAGATTGGACTGGAACTGGAGCGATTTTTCGCGAGCCTGATCAGCTATGACCCAGCACTGTTTTGGCGACCCACCCTTTTGTCGAAATTGACCATGGGGAACGTGGTCTTCTCCGACGCACTGAAACAGTGGCAAGTGTGCCGGACGATTGCGGTCACCTACCGGGATGCCTATCACCGGCAATTGAATTCACGGTATCAGGCTCAATATGCAGAATTCACGAGGCTTGCTGAGAATGCTCAATCGAATTGCCTCGATCTGGGCGTGGGAATTGTCTTCAATCCAATTCCTGCTGCTTCTCCGCCAGTTGCCACAGTGCCAGGCGGGCCGGTAACAGCTGGCGGATGGTTTTTGAGTGCATCCTGGACAGGTGCAAACGGGGCCGAAGGAGCGCCGGGGCCCACCGCCCAGTACGCGGCTCCCACAGGGATCGCAATGGCGGTTACAAGCGGCAATCCGCCAAGTAACGTGACCGGATGGAACATCTACGCAGGGCAGACGGAGTCGACGATGGGTCTTCAAAATGATGTTCCAATATCTGTGGGTTCTGCCTGGAACCTGCCGGCGAATGGATTCCGGACCGGGCGGGTACCCGGGACAGGGCAAAGGCATGACCAGTTACTCCAGCGCAGGCGAATATTGAGGCGAGGATAAGGACATGGCGCAAACAGGAAGTGTAGCTGTGAACCGTGTCATTCAAATGCTGAGCGGCAATACCGGACTTGCCTACAGTGTGCAGGCGATGTCGGATTTGTCAGGCGTGTCACTACAGCCGATCGCAATCGAGCAGATACAGGGCATAAATGTTGCGTCGGAGGTCGCGGAACGATCGAGCGGAGTCCGGTATCCCAGCGTTTATGTGTATTGCGATCGCGTGAAGAATACTCTAAGAGAGAAATTCCGAACATTTTCCGGCCAAATAAGAACCAACGTCGAGATTCGTGTATCGCATGACAGGTTAGAAGGAATAGAGCCTCAGCTTCAACTCTACGTCGATGCAATCACCAACGTTCTGGACAACAATCGAGGTGACTGGGGAGACGGCTCATTCTTTGGAGGCGTCTACGAAATCAATTATGGACAGGTAAAGCACGGCGGCAGGAACTTTGTTCAATCCGCACGGGTTAGTTTTGAGCTTGAAGGGAGCCGTTAGAAAGACGGAGATACAATCATGTCATGTTACATTTCATCCAATGAAAACCGGTTCTATGCGGGACTGGAATCCAGCTACGGCAACGTAGCGAGCGTCACTTCGGCAAACCGGTTTTCCGCGGTAAGCCTGACGGCGCGCCAAAAAACTGATGTTGCTGTCCGGAAAGACAAGACCGGATCGCGGACCTATATGGGCCTGGCCGCAATGCCACGCAAAAAAACAGACTTTGAAGTAAAGACATATATGACAGGGTGGGCCGGCGGAACCACCGGGCCAGCCTACGGACCCTTGTTTCAGGGCGCACTAGGTGCGACGCCGATTACCAATGGGGCGGGGACAGTTGATGTAGTAACCAGCGGCAGTCATTTACACTTCACGACTCCTCATCAACTTACAATTGGTCAGGCTTTACGATTTGGCGGCGAAATTCGATTTGTTTCGGCAATTGCGGATCCTCGGTCCATTGTGGTGAACGCGCCCTTTACTGTGCCACCGACTAGTGGGGCTGCCATGGGTACCGCGATCACTTACCGACCGGCAACGGATACTCCGAGCGTCTCCATTTTCGACTACTGGGACCCCAGCGCGGTGCAGCGCGTGATTTCCGGTGCTGCGGTGAACAAACTCAAAATCAACGTCAACGCCGACTACCATGAATTCACATTCAGCGGTGGTGCACAAGACTTGATTGACAATGCCAGTTTCAGCGCCGGCCAGGGGGCACTCAGCGCATTTCCGCCAGAGCCTGTTCTGTCGGAATTCAACTACTCCGTCATTCCAGGCCATCTTGGCCAGGTTTGGCTGGGCACTTCCCCTAATCAGTTTCTTACCTTGACCAAGGCTGACATCGAGCTCGACAATGGCATGGATTTGAGGGCGCGCGAATTTGGATCGGCAACTCCGCGATGCATCGCGCCAGGACAGCGGTCTGTCACCATGAATTTTAGCCTCTATGAACAGGACGATGCAGCAACACAGGGACTCTACCAGGCCGCCCGCCAGCGGTCGCCAATCTCAGTTATGTTCCAACTCGGGCAACAGGCTGGCCAACTGGCAGGTATCCATATTCCCAATGTAATTCCTGAATTGCCTGAGTTTGACGATAGCGAAGTCCGGCTCCAGTGGAAGTTTTCGGCGTCGAGAGCGCAAGGAACGGTGGATGACGAAATCTATGTCGCATTTGCATGAGATGGTGAAGTACGACAGCATGCTGGAACTGGAATCGCATTCTCATCCAGGGGTCAGGTTTCGCATCCGCAGGCCCAGTTTCAAGCGCCGCTCTATGTTGATTGGGCAGGTGCGTGAGTTGGGCCGCAATTTGCAGTTCCTCGATGCCGGGGAGGGCGTTGCCGACCGGATTGAAGCTTTCCATGTCCATTCCAAGATCGATCAACTGTATCTCGAATGGGGGCTGGATTCCGTTGAAGGACTGGAGATTGACGGTTCTGCGATCACGATCGAAGACATGCTGGAAAAGGGCCCAGAATCGCTTACAAGAGAGATCCTGGAGCGCATCAAAGGCCAACTCTCCTTGACCGAGGACGAGAGAAAAAACTAACGGTCGCATTCCATTTTCAATTCGCGAATCAAGCCGGATGGAAATGCGACGAGTGCCGGCGGCAAAGGCTAGAAGCTTCCAGGAATTGCGGATGGCTGCCGGTTCAATCCAAAACACCAACGCGGCCGGTATGGGTTCGAAAAACGTGTGTTGTGACGGTGTGCCCGGTGTCAGTTATCTCCCCGGAAAGTATTAATATTCTCGAGCAGGTTCATGTGTGGAGACTTGCTGGGAAAGGCGACTTACGCGAGTACCCGGCACGCACAGTGGAGGGGATCGTGCTTCTTGAGAATCTGATGGTAAAGGAATCGAATCATGGCGAATAATACGTCCGATCAACAAATGTCCTCGGCTTTTAGCGAACTACTTCATGCAGCAATTCCTGCGTTACAGCAGAGCGTTACAACTCGTACAGCGCAGCTTACAGCGATGCTGGCTCCTGTAAGTACAGTGAATGCCACTAGTATTCCAGGATCGAATGCCACGGTTGGGGCCGTTTCGCCAACTTCTGGCAGTAATGCCGGTAACGGCAGCAGTTTAGCGGAGGAGTTGATACGGCTCACCGGTGAGACTACGTTGCTTCGGCAAGTGAACGAATTGAGCCAAGATGTTTTGAATGCCAATACGACTGCTTTGCAGCAAGCAGCTGCGAACCAGAGCCAGGGTTCGGGCATCGGTGTCGCCAACACTGCGAAGACGATAGGGTCCTTTTTGTTGGGTGGCTTGGGCATCGGATCGCTGGTTTCCGAAATTGCCGGATTGTTTGGTGGCGGTGGGCAGCAAGCCCCTGCGCCTTTGATTAAGTATTCTTCTCCTGCCGCATTGCAATACCAGGGCGCGGTGATGAACAGTGGCGAAATTGCTAGTTACGATTACAACGCTCAGGGCGGGATAAGACCGATTGGGGCGACGGGTTCGTCGTCTTCCGGGCAATCGACAACTCAGGTTGTTGTGCAGGTAAATGCGATGGATAGTAAGTCATTCATGGACCATAGCGACGAAATCGCTCAAGCGGTTCGTGCTGCAATGTTGAATTCCAGTTCCTTAAACGATGTGATTTCGGAGATGTAATCGGATGAGTACCTTTCCTCTCCTAAAGACCGGCGCCATAACTCAATATCCTGCAACTGCCGTGCAGCAATTCAGCACGGACCTGGTTGTCTTCATGGATGGGACCGAACAGCGGAGCCGCAAACTGCCTGGTCCGGCGAAGAAATGGGTCATCAACCTTGCGATGCTCGACGAGTCAGAGATGCGTGTGCTGGAGGAATTCTATATCGCCCAGTCCGGCAACTACGCGAGCTTCAGTTTCGCTGACCCTTGGACGTCTACCGTGTACCCTGATTGCAGTTTTCAGGAAGATACCCTGCTCCTTGGATTTGAGGCGCAGGATCGAGGCAAGTTGCGGCTAACCGTGGTGGAGAACTGGCAATAACATGGACTACTTTCCCCAACTATCGACAGGTACCAGCACACAATATCCTCTAAAGAAGAGCCTGACGTTCCGGACCATCACTTTAACCAGTGAGGACGGAAGAGTTTCGAAATACGCCGATGGCGGCTGGCGTAGCATTCAATGGGAATTGCAGTTCGCCGGCCTTACCAGTACGGAATGGACCAACCTTTCGAATCACTTTGCTGATGCGGAGGGGCGGCTAAATTCTTTCCCCTTTCTGGATGGTTCCGACAACCTCCTGCTGTGGAGCGGGGATCCAAGTAATAGCGCCTGGACAGTCGATCCTCTGCTTCACCTGGCAAGCGGTGGAGCGGATCCAAACGGCGGAACGGAAGGTGCTGGACTTCAAAACTCGGGCACCACGTGGCAGGGAATCAGCCAGACGCTCGCTGCACCGGCGAACTTTACATACTGCTTTAGCGTGTTCGCGCGGAGTTCCGCGAGTGCCCAGATGCGGCTAAGTATCAATGGAAACGGTCAGCAGTTGCAACAACAAATGGCAGTGGGGGTTGACTGGCGGCGATACTATGTGTCCGGGAGCTTGCCCGGAACCGACAAGTTGATCCACTTCGGACTACAAATCGATCAAGGCAATCAGGTGGAATTATTTGGGCTGCAGGCCGAGCCACAAATGGGTGCATCGCGATACAAGCGCACCACCTCGCTTTGCGGAGTGTATGCAGCGTGCAGATACGACCAGGACCAACTCATCTTAACTTCCGACCGACCGGAAAGCTATGCAACAACAATCCGTTTGATATTTAGGGAATCAGCGTAAACAAGTATGTCGACAATCTACGAAATTAAGGAACAGGCTGTTACTGAAACGCCTCTTGTGCTATTTGAGTGCGAACTGCGTTCCGGTGTGACGGAGCGATGGAGTACCCATCGGGTGATCGTGGACAGCCAGACCTATCTGCCCGCGATTGTGAATACTAATGTTTATGACATCCGAGCGTCAGCTGACGATGGGATTGACGCATTGGCCAAAATCACTGTAACTCTGGCTAACGCTGATTCGCATTTTTCCGAAATAGAGAAGAGTGTAGGCATCAAAGGATCGAAGCTGACCGTGAAGTTCCTGTTTTTCGATCTAAAGAGCAACGTTGCGGCCACTACTGCCTCCACCATCTTTCGTGGCGTTGCAAATCCGCCCGATGAGATCACGGCTTTCAACTTCAAAGTTACATTTAGCAACCGGTTGGCGATGCAGCGGCTGATGCTGCCGGAGGTTCGTATTCAAAAGCGGTGCCCCTGGATGTTTCCGGCGGACGTAACGCAACGAGCAGAGGCCGTCAACGGGGGCCCCAAAGGAAAGTATTCGCCATTCTTTCGCTGCGGGTACTCTCCGGATCAGACTAGTGGCACAGGAAGCTTGAACAGTGGTGCTCCGTTTACGCAGTGCGATTACACTAGGACCTCTTGCGTTGAGCGGGGAATGTTCACCACAGATAGCTCTGGGAATGCTACGCGCCGGTTCGGCGGCATAGAATTTGTACCGTCGAGCATTCTTGTGCGGAGCTACGGAGAGAGCGGCATGCATGCCGCCGCCACGGTGGATAACGAAGCTCGCTATAACGATTTTGTGCCGCTTATATACGGAACTGCGTGGTATCAGCCGCCTGTTGTGTTTGCCAGGAATGATGGGAACCTAACGCACATTGAAGTTCTTCTCGGAATGGGAGACATTCAGGGCGTTCTGAAGGTCTTGGTAAACGACATCGAGATTCCGGCGGGAGTCAGTGGTGCGAATATGACTGGTACTGGATGGTATTCGGTGGTCTGCCAAGGTAACCGCACAGGCTCATTCAATACAGACTTTACGGATGGTTCAGGCCACCCGCAAGGTGACCCATACGGAAGCATGGCGATGATGGCTTTGGTGGTCCCCAACAGGATCAACGATGGCAAATCGCTGCCGACGATCAAAGTTCTTGCGCAAGGCATGCAGTTGTCGACATTTGCGACCGATGGCAGCTATGTGGGCGAGTCGTTTACCAACAACCCGGCGTGGGCACTGTTTGACGTGTTGATGCGTAGCGGTTGGACGCCGGATGAACTGGATATTCCCAGTTTCAAGAGCGTCTCAGACTATTGCGATACCCAGATTGCAACGACAGATCTTAACGGGAATTCTATTACAATTCCCAGGTTTCAGTGCAACTTGGTGGTGCGGAAACGGCGTAGTGCGGCGGATCTTTTGCGAGGTATTCGAAACGGAGCTGGACTGGCGCTTTCGTTTTCGCAGGATGGCCGTCTGCAGTTACGCGCCGAAACTACTCTTGAACTCCAGCAGGCGCAAAAGCCGGCCGGTAGCAATTCGACTGAGCCATTGAACGGTGGGTGGCCGGCTTACGAATTTGGAGACGGAAGCACTGGATTTTCCGGAATTGCGCGGAAGTCCAACGGCGAAACCAGTTTCAGGATGTACTCCAAGAGTACGGCGGATAGTCCCAACCGGGTAAGCGTGGAGTTCCAGGATTCATTCAATGAGTATCAGCAGGACAGCGTTTCGCTGGTCGAAATGGACGATGTGCTGCAGACGGGGCAGGAGATTTCCGGCACGCTGACGGCGCTTGGGATTGCCAACCTGGATCAGGCAATCCGCATGGTTCAATTCAATCTGGCCAAATCCAGCAAGGGAAACACCTTCGTTGAATTCGATACAAGTGTGCGTGGGTTCGGATTACGAGTTGGAGACCTAATTGCCGTCACATACCTTAAAGAGGGATTGGAGCGCGCGTTGTTCCGCGTGATCAGGCTTGCGCCCGGTACGAACTACCGGTTGCTAAAGATCACCGCTCAGAAACACGATGACGCTTGGTATGACGGCAGTAGCGCTACGATTGGTGGATATACTGGGCGCCAGCCGGCATTTGAAATTGGACTGCCGCGTCCGCTTACAGGCACGGTACTCGATTCCAATGGACATACGCAGTTTGGCATCGAAGAGATTCAAAAGGACGGTACCGATGGTTCGGTGGATATCTCTTTACGTGTCAGTTTTACCCAGCCACGGAGACCTTCGACAGCAAAGACTGGTATTCCTTTGGTTGGGTTGTCACCAACGACTGCATCAACGGGTGGTACGCTGGCAGGCGCAGAATCCTTGTACTACGTTCTAACCAGCGTGGATAGCGATGCGCGGGAAAGCGGACTTAGCTTCACGGTTCGAGCGACGATCCCAGCCGGCACAAATACCAATGTAGTGACCCTGACGAATCTTAGTTTTGCTCCCGGCGGCGCGTCATTTAACGTTTACCGCGGTCGCACTCCGCAGCAGTTGACGATGGTTTCGCAGAATGTCGCGGTCGCTGCTACTTTTTCTGACGCTGGTTTGAGTGACGGGCTGTCCGGTCCGCCAGATGAAAATTTCGATCATGCAAATTTCTATTGGCGTCTGGAGTTGCAAAGTGAATTCACTGCGAATCTCAGTACCACTACGACAGTAGGCAACTCCACTCTGGAAATGATGAGCAATGAGTATCGCGGAATGTGGGTTCGCATCACGCAGGGAAAGGGGGCGGGACAGGAGCGAATCATTCAGGCGAACGACGCGACCAGTCTGGCGGTCACGCCGGCTTGGGCCATCATTCCGGACACGACCAGCAAATTTGTGGTGGCGGATTCGACCTGGCAGTTTGGAGCGTCGAGCGCCAATAGTCCCATCGAGTTCACTGTGCCCAACCGGACTGGCGTAAACTTGCACATATTGGGGAGATCGGCCAATGTGAACAACAAAGAGTGTTTTTATGAACTCTCGCCACAGACAGTTTGGCGCATTGGCGGTGGTGCCGGACGTTCGCTTGATGAAAACATTCCGCCTGCGCCTTCGTTCGGGTTGTTTGCTGCGGGCCGAGGCGACGTCGATCTCCTGAGCGTTTCGTTCGCGACTTTCACTAACACCTTGACAGTCACATCGGGCACACTGACGCTGCATTGCTGGAACGAGATCAATAGTCCGACCGGCTACTCGCTTACTTCCACCATTGATAGTGTTGCGACGGAGATTTCGCTCAATATTGCCGGAGTTGCTGTGGAAGGCGGCATCATTCAAATTGAATCAGAGTTGATGCAAGTGGTAGCCAACCATAGCAGCGGGATGGGCTACACCGTTCAGCGAGCGGTGTTGGGCTCAATCGCAGCTGCGCATGACTCGTCGACACCCATCTATCATCTGGAACGCAAAGTCAGTATCGTTCCATTTCCAAGAAACTTTTTCGGAACTCCAGCAAGCGGAAGTTATGCGCACACGATATCACTGCCGCACAACCGGATTGCGGCGGCCGAATTATTCGTTACCAATCTTCGCGGCAATAGTCCAACCACCAATCATTATTATGCGGCGACCGACGATACAGGCATCCGAACCATGAATGGCGGCCAGATTGCGATTCAGGTGGAAGGATACCTTGCTATTCAGAGGGAGGCTGCGCCTGCGTTTGTGATCGATGATTATTATCCGTTCCGGGACATTTTCGCCGTAGTCGGTCAAGCTCCAACAGGGGCGCCCATTCAGATGCAACTGAGGCAGGACGATCAGGTCATTTGCACTCTGACGATTCCAATCACACCTGCAGGGACTACTATATCCAATGTTGTAGACGGATTCGGCCAGACGCCATTGCAGCGCGGAGATCGATTGCTTCTTGACATCCTGTCTGTTGGTACCTCCGGTTCAACGACGCCCGGACGCGATCTCACGGTAACCATCCGTTTGTAGTGAAGTCCACCCCTATTCAGTTCGCCTGTAAATGCGTCCATTAATCGAATTAATGGACGCCTCGTCTTGCATTTGCCAAGCTTTTGCGTTAAGCTCGTGATGTGGATAATCACGGCAACCAAATGTTCGGCGAAAAGCACCTCGCGACTTCTGTGTTCCTATCCAATGTAAGTGTAGTAGTAGGCATTATCAACATTCGGGTCACCGTAGCCGACCCCGCCTGAAGGATTCCTGGTAACAACCAAGGGCCACTGGCGGGGTGAAAAGCCTGCCGGTGGCCCTTTTTAATGTGAGCCCACGGTAGCCGGTAGAAGCCCAACAGACACGATTGGAGTGAACACATAAGTATGTCGAATTTAATGAGCGGCGCTAAAATTCTTCTGGAGTGCTTAACACGAGAAGGAGTCGATTGCATCTTCGGCTATCCCGGCGGCGTAACCTTACCGTTCTACGATGCGTTGTATGATAATCCGATCCGGCACGTGCTGGTGCGGCATGAACAAAATGCTGCGTTTGCGGCGCAAGGATATGCCCGGTCCACTGGAAAGGTTGGCGTCTGCTGCGCTACCTCAGGACCTGGCGCAACAAATCTCGTAACCGGTCTGGTTGACGCGATGATGGATTCGATTCCGATTGTCGCGCTTACCGGTCAGGTTCCAACGAAGCTGATCGGTAGCGACGCGTTTCAGGAAGCCGACACTTTTGGTATCACGCGTTCCTGCACCAAACACAATTATCTGGTCAAGAACGTTGCAGACCTGCCTGCAATCATCCACGAAGCATTTTATATCGCCGCCTCCGGCCGTCAGGGCCCGGTGCTTGTCGATGTGACGAAAGATGTCTTCCAGGCGATGGCGCACTATACGCCCGTCACCTCCATACATCTGCCAGGCTATAAGGTTTATACGGAAGGTCACACAGGTCAGATCCGCCGCGCCGCTCAAATGATGTTCGAAGCAGAGCGCCCGATGATCTATGCTGGTGGCGGCATCATTTCTGCCAACGCTTCAGCAGAACTGACGCAGCTTGTGGAATTGTTGGACGCTCCGGCGGTTTGCACGTTGATGGGTCTTGGAGCGCTCTCATCTGAACATCCGAACTTCATCAGCATGCCTGGAATGCATGGTAGCTACGCAGCGAACATGGCTATATCCGGCGCTGACCTTTTGATTGCGTTGGGTGTGCGCTTCGATGATCGCGTTACGGGCCGTCTGGCTGCCTTTGCTCCACACGCGAAAGTGATCCACGTGGACATCGATCCTGCGGAAATAAGCAAGATTCGCACCGCAGATCTTCCTATTGTTGGCGATTTGAAGCGCGTGCTTTCCAAGCTGAACCCGATTGTCGAAGAATTGAAGCCCAGTTATCCTGAGCGCACTGGCCTAAAAGCATGGTGGAAGCAGGTTCGCGATTGGAAGGCAGAGCATCCTTTTAGTTCGGTGACCGCGCCAAATGAAATCAAACCGCAGCACCTGATGCGTGAAATCGATCGAATCTCAGGCGGAAAGGCCATTGTTACTTCTGACGTTGGCCAACATCAAATGTGGGCTGCGCAACTGATACGTTTCAACGAGCCGCGCCTGTGGATCAATTCAGGTGGACTCGGTACGATGGGTTTCGGGCTCCCCTCGGCCATCGGCGCGCAGTACGCTAATCCCGAAAAGCTGGTCTTTGCCATCGCCGGCGACGGCGGATTTCAGATGTCGCTACCTGAACTGGCAACTATCGTGAATCAAGGGCTGCCGGTAAAGATCATTGTGATGAACAATGGCTACCTGGGCATGGTGCGGCAGTGGCAGGAACTGTTCTATAATAACCGACTCAGTCAGGTAACGCTCGATAGCTTCCCGGATGTAACCAAGCTTGCAGGTGCCTATGGTTTCAAAGGCAAGACCATCGAACATCCCAGTGAATTGGCCGCAGCTTTGGAAGAGGCCGTCAACGAGCCTGGTCCGTTCCTGCTTAACATTCGCGTCACCCCGTTTGAAAATGTGTATCCAATGGTCCCCGCCGGCGGAGCGATCAACGAAATGGTCCTCGGGCCGCCGCAACCTGTGGAGGTTCCCAAATAGTCGCCCCGGGAGAATACGATGCTGCAAATTATTTCCTTACTAATGGAGAACAAGGCTGGCGCGCTGATGCGTGTTACCGGTCTGCTCACAGCGCGTGGTTACAATATCGACAGCCTCACGGTAGCGCGCACGCTGGATCCTGAACTTTCGCGCATGACGATCACAGTCGATGTGGATTCGACTCAGCGCCGGCAGGTGATCAAGCAGATGAACAAGCTGATCAACGTGCTGCAAGCTGTGGATCTGACCGACGGACCTGCCGTTATTCGAGAGATGGTGCTTCTTCGCGTGCGTGCCGCTCAGGACACTCGGACAGCGATCCTAAAAGAAGCTGAAGTTTTTGGCGCTCGCGTGGTAGATTCTTCGATTGAAGGATTTGCGCTCGAAGCCACGGGCGACGTCGAAAAGCTTGATGAGTTTATCGGCATTATGGGCAGTTATGGCGAGATCGAAGTGACGCGCTCCGGCGCGATCGCGGTGTCGCTCGAATCAAAGAAATTGCGCCTTTCGCCTCCTGTTGCCAGGGGCGCCGAAGAGGCGAAAGTCGAAGAAAGAAACGGAGTCATTTAATGGCGAATCGCTTTTACGAAAAAGACGGGAACCTGAATCCACTTCAGGGCCGCACGGTAGCAATCATTGGCTACGGAAGCCAGGGGCATGCGCACGCACTGAACCTGCGCGATTCCGGCGTCAACGTTGTAGTTGGCCTTTACGAAGGCAGCAAGAGCTGGAAGAAGGCGGAAGCCGCCGGCTTGAAAGTCCACACAGTTGGCGATGCGGCGAAGGTCGCAGACGTGATCATGATCCTGCTTCCTGACCATGTGCAGGGCGACCTCTACAATCAGGAGATCGCGCCCCACATGACGCCTGGCAAGACCATTATGTTTGCACACGGCTTCAACGTGCACTTCGGATACATCAATCCGCCGGCCGGTGTTGACGTCTCGATGATTGCACCGAAGGCCCCAGGTCATCGCGTTCGCGAACTGTTCACTGAAGGCGTTGGCGTTCCGGCACTGGTTGCGATCCATCAGGATGCCTCCGGCCAGGCAATGCCTCGCGCACTTGCTTATGCCATGGCGCTAGGCTGCTTGAAGGCCGGCGTTATCGAAACGACTTTCAAGGAAGAGACCGAAAGCGATCTGTTCGGCGAACAGGCAGTGTTGTGCGGCGGTACCAGCGAACTGATCCGCGCTGGCTTCGAGACGCTGGTTGAAGCCGGTTATGCTCCGGAAATCGCCTACTTCGAGTGCTTGCATGAATTGAAGTTGATCGTCGACCTGATCCAGGAAGGCGGCCTTGCCTACATGCGTTATTCGGTCTCAGACACTGCCGAATATGGTGACTACACACGCGGACCGCGCATCGTTACGCAAGAGACTCGCAACGAGATGAAGAAGATCCTTGCCGAAATTCAGAGCGGCGAATTTGCCCGCACCTGGATCCAGGAAAATCGCGATGGCCGTAAGAAATTTCTTGCCATGCGCGAAGAAGCTAAAGATCAGCCCATCGAAAAAGTTGGCCGCGAACTTCGTGAGATGATGACCTTCCTGAAGCGCAAGAAGGAAGTCGGGATCCCTGAAGAGCAGGCTGTTAGCGCATAGTAAATTCTAATCAAGGAGCCGCTAGGACAATGAAAATCTATACCTTTGACACGACGCTTCGAGATGGCACGCAGGGCGAGGCCGTTTCTTTTTCTGTCGAGGATAAGCTGATTATTGCCCAGCGGCTCGATGATTTGGGAATCGATTACATCGAGGGCGGTTGGCCCGGTTCGAATCCGAAGGACAAAGATTTCTTCGGGCGCGCGAAGGCTCTGAAACTGCGGCATGCCAAACTGACCGCGTTCGGTTCAACCCGTTTCAACAAGAACACAATCGAAACGGATCCCAATGTCCGCCAGTTGATCGAAGCAGAAACGCCCGTTGTTTCCATCTTCGGCAAGAGTTGGGACCTGCACACCAAACGAGCGCTGGGGATCACGGAAGAAGAAAATCTCGTCATCATCTCCGAAACGGTCGGATATTTGAAGCAGCACGGCCGCGAGGTCGTATATGATGCCGAGCACTTTTTCGACGGCTATCGGTCGAATCCGGACTTTGCGCTGCGCACGCTGGAGGCTGCGAAGAAAGCCGGCGCGGATGTGCTCTGCCTCTGCGACACCAATGGTGGCACAATGCCCGGGCGCGTTGCGGAATTGGTTGCACTCGTGAAGGCCCGCTTCGGCGGGATCATCGGAATCCACGCTCACAACGATTCAGACGTAGCCATCGGCAACACGGTAGCTGCGGTCGAAGCTGGTGCGACGCATGTTCAGGGGTGCATCAATGGATATGGCGAACGCTGCGGCAACGCCAACATCTGCTCCATCATCGCTAACCTTGAACTGAAATACGGTCATGAAACCATCGGTACGGAAAAGCTTGGGCAACTCACCACGGTTGCCCGTTTTGTCTCTGAACTGGCCAATCTGCAGATGCGCGGCGATCAGCCTTACGTCGGCCACAGTGCATTTGCCCATAAGGGCGGAGTGCACGTGAGCGCTGTGTTGAAGGACTCCTCCACGTACGAGCATATCGAGCCAGAAAAGGTCGGCAACCGTCAGCGCGTTCTATTGAGCGATCTTTCTGGCCGTGGCAACATCTTCTACAAACTGAAACAGCACGGACTCGAGGATCGCCTCTCTGACGATGCCCGCCGCGAACTGCTGGAAAAAATCAAGGACATGGAATTCCACGGCTATCAGTTGGAGGCCGCTGAGGGAACGTTCGAACTGCTCGTTCGTGAAGCCCTAAACCCTGGCCAGCACTTCTTCGACCTTGTCAGTTTCGATGTCAGCACGAAGATGACTCCTTCAAAGGGATCGCAAACGACAGCCTCCGTTACGCTAAAGGTTCAGGACGATGTGCATTCTGCGACGGCAATCGGCCACGGACCTGTTAATGCCTTGGATCTCTGCCTTCGCCAATGCCTCTCTTCGTTGTATCCCGGCATCTCAAACGTGAAACTCACCGACTACAAAGTTCGCGTTCTGGATTCGAAAAAAGGCACAGCTGCGAAAGTTCGTGTGCTTGTGGAATGGTCCGATCATCGCAGAAGCTGGGCCACCGTGGGCGTTTCTGAAAACATCATCGAAGCAAGTTGGCTTGCACTGGCAGACGCCATCCGGCTTGAGCTGATGCGCCTCACCGAAAAAGACGCCTCCATCGATCGCGCCGTTGAAGATTATTGCTGGGGTGTTTGATACCCTTCAGTAATGAGACGTAGAGAATTCGCACCCAGCCTCGCCGCTGGTGCTTTCGGGCTCGCGCCCGCATCCGCTGGCGCAGCGACTTCGCGCAAAAACCTGTTGATGCACGTGGGTGGTGACTACCACAGCGTAGCAGGCGCAGACATTACCTCCAAAGAAAACCTCGAATACAATCTCCGCTATGGCGTGAAGCATCTCACCGCCCAGGTGCGCAAACGTGCGGTAGGTGGCTGGGATGGAGATGAGTTGAAGAAGATGCGCGACGACTGCACGCGAGTGGGCGTTGAGTTTGAAGCCATCCGCATGGACTCTGACTACATCATGCTTCCCAAAGGCGCGGACCGTGATCGCGAAATCGGAGCCATACAAGAGAATATTCGCAAAGCATCGCAAGCCGGCGTAAAGGTCATCACATACCACTGGACGCTCATCCCGATACGCCGTAACCGCAACTCGACCGGCCGGGGCAACGTGACCTACGCCGGATTCAAATTGGAACAGGATTGGAAGAGCCTTGCGAAGGGAAGGGCCGGTGAAGTATCGACGGAAGATTACTGGGAGCGCATCACTGAGTTCCTTCAAAAAATCATCCCTGTCGCAAAGCAGCACGATGTGAAAATGGCGTGCCATCCCTACGATCCGCCTGGATTGCCGTTCGGGTATCAGGGCGTCGCGAATTGGGATTCGCCCGATGTCTTCGACGCCATCAAACGATATGAGGCCGTTGTGCAGAGCCCGTACAATGGCTTTCAGCTATGTTTGGGCACCGTTGCCGAAGGACTAAAAAAGCCCGGTGATCAGGTGCTTCCAATTGTTCGTTACCTCGCCGAACGCGGAAAGATCCATCAGATACACATGCGCAACATCCGCGGAGGCCTATACGATTTTCAGGAAGTATATCCGGATGAAGGCGAGATGGATTTCTTCCAGGTGATGCGTATTCTGCGCGACGGCAAGTTTTCAGGATCGATCTGTCCTGATCACATGCCCAAGCATGCGAACGATCCTTCCAGCCTGCAATCATTCGCCTTCGGCTACGGCTACATCAAAGCGTTGATACAGGCGGCCAATTCGGAAGTAAGCTAAGCTTACCGCGGCATTGATTGCAGAAAGCCGATCGCAGCCTCCGTGATGTTCTGCTCCACCTGGTCGCTGAACGGAGAGGTGGTGGGCTCGTAGCCGCCTTCCGCGAAAGCTGCCTTTGTCGGAAGATAGCCGAGCCAGCCATTGGTATAGCCAAAGAAGAATGTCCTCGCGAAGGGCGAATGATTGCGGACCGTCATTGCGATATCGCAGAACATTTCGACGGGGCCGCCCCAAATAGCCGTGTCGTTAATCTTCAAAAATCGCAGCGGAAGCCGCACCATTGCCGTGCCTGCCGGGCTTTGCCTGCTGTAAGCAGTGAGGTCGGTTGACCAATCAAGCCCAGGCTTCCTAGGAGTCTCAAGCCAGTGTTCTGCAGCCCAAATCGATACTTCCGCAGTGGATGCGCCAAGGTTTTGATTCGCGGCAAGAATTTTGTCGCCAAGCAGTACGTTGAACTGCGTCAGATGGCCGCTGCGGTTATCGGCGTATACGCTGTAGATGGGTGCGATGTTGCCCGCGGCGCCGTTGATGTACAGCATCGGCGCGCCTAGCTTTTTCTCTACATAGTTGGCCACGGTTCCCTGCGCATCGCCGCTGATTTTCATGAATTGGCCGCCCAACACAGTGCCGTGCATGGCATAGTTGGCAAGCAGAACCAGTGGGCTTCCATCCATCCGGTCAACTCGAATGAGGCCAATTTGGCGGTCCACCGGCCCATCGGGATTCAAGCCGAGCGATATCTTGCCGTCGACGTCGCGGGCGCGGCGGTTGATATTGGCGAGTGCCATTCCCGTGCCGGCAGACAGGCGGGCCGGCTCCAACTTGCCTATCGCCTCCTTTGCCCCGGCAAGTAACTTGTCCATGATCTCGTGCGTGTATTCCATGTCAGGGGTATGATTTGAGCGGCCTTTGAGCAGCACGTCATATAAGCCGGGAGGCCCGATTTCAGGGGCCGAATGTGTATGTGTCACCGTCCACCAGAAACGCGCAGGGGCTATGCCAGTCTCCTTCTGCACACGCGCCGCCATCTCGTCGTAGATGGCTGGCGAGAATACACAGACGTCCGTCGATACGATCAACACACGCGTCTGGCCATCGTCCAGCGCGACGATTCGATGAGCAATCGGATCAAGCACGCCGGTGGATTGCCGCGCCGCGTAACCCATTAACCATTTCGAAGTCGCCGGTGTGATATCCACCTTGACCACCGCGGCGCGAAAAGCGCCGAGCGCGGCGGGCGCCGCCAACAACAGCAAGAAGAGAGAACGCATCCTAAGCATTCTATCGCGCCAGCCAAAGTCTGTCATAATTTCTAGAGGATCAAATTCCACTCCCCAATGCCCGAACCCCAAGAAGAAAGTTCCGTTCAGCGCCCGCACGCCATTTATTGGATCGCCTCCCTGGCATTAGCCGCAGGTCTTCTGTATTATTCCCTTCGCGGAATCGAATGGGACCGCGTATGGAGTCTCGTCAAGGGTGCCCACTGGCAAGGTGTACTGCTGACACTTTCCATCATGACCGTGACCCTTTGCTTGCGAGCCTTGCGATGGCGTGTTCTGCTGACTTCAGAGCGGCCCGTCTCCATTGCCCTGGCCTTCTGGGCCACCTCAACCGGCTACCTGGGCAACAACCTGCTGCCGGCGAGGGCAGGCGAAGTGGTACGCACCATGATGGTCAGTTCGCGCTCTGGCATCAGCAAAGCGTTCGTTCTTACTACCGCGTTATCCGAGCGGATTGTTGACGCGATTGTGCTGATCTCCATCAGCGGCGTCACTCTGCTTACCCTGAAAGAAAAGCCGGGCTGGCTTGCCGATGCGGCAAGGCCTTTTGCGCTCATCGGGATCTGCGGCGTGGCCTGCATCGCATTGGTGCCACTGTTTGAGTCCTTCTGGTTCCGCATCCTGGCGATGATCCCGATTCCGCATAAACTGCGTGAAACGGTGGAGCACATTCTGCGGCAAGTTCTGCAAGGCATCCGCAGTTTTCACGATCCGAAACGGATTGCCGCGTTTCTCGCCTACACTGCGGTTATCTGGTTCCTCGATGCAGAAACGAGCGTCATTGCCGCAAACTCCATCGGAGTTGTTATTCCTTTGCCGATATCGTTCCTGCTGATCGCCGGACTCGGCCTGGGCAGCGCGCTTCCTTCCACGCCCGGGTACGTCGGCATCTATCAGTTTGTAGCGGTCTCCATTCTAACTCCATTCGAGCTGTCGAAGACCGACGCCATTGCCTTCATCCTGCTCTTACAGGCGCTCAGTTATATCTGTATCCTCACCTGGGGTCTGATGGGCCTGGCCTGGTCGCGGCGCCGCTAGTTCTTTACCCATACGGGAGAACTCCACGCCATCTGCCCGTCCTCTTGCATGACGCGCACATAATACCAGTGTGTGCCCTTCGCGAACTCCTTGTCGGTAAACTCGAAATCAAACTGCCGGGTTCGAGGGCGGGAAGTGTAGACGAAGCGCTTGTCGCGGATGATGTCGATCTGCTTGATGGATGCGGTTGCGCCGACATGAATCTGCAAGCGCGGCGCCGTGGCGGAATCAAAGCTGTCGCCCATCATGTACGTCTTGCCGCCGGCGCTGGCGCGGAAGTCGAGCACAATATTGTCGGTCGCGGCGTAGGCGTGACGCTTGCGAATCGCATCGAGCAAACCTTCGCGCGTAGCCTTCTCAACCAGCAGGCAGGCGTAGGAAATGTGCGTGGACCAGTGATCGCTCGACGCTTGTACGCCGAGTTTGTAGCCCTTGTCGAGTGCATTCCAGTAGAAGCCCTGCGGTTGCCACCCGCTCTTTTGCGCATGCGGATTCAGCGCCGTGGCTGATTTCGGTGCGCCTTCGTATTCGTAGCTATTGCGATACCCCTGATATATCTCAACCAGTGGTTCGTATTTCGGATCGTTATCTCTCCAATCGGTACCCTGCGAAGTGGCCGACGAGTGCGGCATCGAGATACCGTCGGTCTGTTTCAGGTGTTCAAACAGCTTTTTCGCGCCTTCGAAGCCATCGCGTTCCGCATCGGGAATCGGCAGCGTGCGAATTCCGCGGTATGACCACACGATGTTGCGATGGCCATTGGGGTAAGGAAGGCTGCGTTCATATGCGAACAACGGGACGAAAGTATCGCCAACAAGGAAAAGGTCGACCAGCTTCTGGTTTTGCCACCATGAGTATTCCTGGTCGAATCCGGCCTGGTGATCGGTAGGTGCGATGTAGTCGAAGCCGGCAGCATCGAGGGCGTAGCGATAGACTTCGAGCAAAGAGCCGTCGTACTTGAAGTCCTGCGAGAAGTCCGTATGCCGATGCATGTCGCCGCGGAAGATCTTGTACTGCGCCTGGTTGGCCTTGATGGTGTAGCCGCGGATCGCCTTCACGTCCGCGCTTTCCGTGTTATGAACCGGAATCTCCTCGGCAAAGGGTTCCTTGAAAGAGGCCAGCGTTGGCTGCGATGCAGCGGTGGCGGAGATCATGCGTCCTGCATAGACATCGCATCGGCCGGGGATCATGGTACTGAATGGCCGGTTGTCCGTCATCCATGCGGCCCAGACCGCGCCTTGCGAATCGCGAGCGAGGCCGGCGTGCTTTTCCACCCACGATCCGCTTTGCGCCAGGGGCTGGGGCTCGGCCCAACGATTGCCATCGAATCGCGTCCAGTAGTTCTCCCATACCATCGGGCTGCCGATGGTGCGCGAGGCCCGGCGGGTCCACTTGCGGAACATCATGCCCAGGCCACCCGCGCCATCGAACATCAGTTGCGGATGCTCCGCGTTGTGGCCGAACGCGGCAGGCTTTTGGGCCGGCTCCATCCACTGCTTGCCATCCCACATGACCAGGCCGATCCAGCGCTCCTGGTGCAGCGGCACCGCCAACGGAACTGGAATCAGGAAGCCCTGATCCTTGCCCCAATTCACGCCGGATTCATTCCAGGCGATCCATGGGCGGTTCTGCGAGTCAGCCGCGATGGCCGTGTGGGCCTGGAAATTGGGGCTGGTAGTGACTGCTCGTACCGGCCCGGTCTGGCCGTCACGCCACGAGCGATAGAACACATCGTAGTTGCCTTTATCGTAGCTATCCCATGCGGCATGCACGGAGCCATCCGGCGCTACAGCAACCGAGGGCTCCCAGTCGTTGGCCTTCGATTCGCTGAGCCTGATCTCCTGCGACCACTTGCCCTGGCGCAGGACGCGAAGGTAGATATCGCTTTGTCCATCGCGATAGCTTTGCCACACCACGGCGATTTCGCCACGCATGTTAGTAGCCGCGCGATGAAATGTATTGGTGCCTGCGCCGCTGATCACCTGCGCGTTTTTCCACGAGCCGGCGTTCTTTTCACGGCCCCAGATCTGCCACTGCTTGTCTTTGCGCTGGCTCCAGAATATCCACGTGGAATCACCGGGTCCGCTGACCGCGGAGCAACGGAATACGTCGCCGGGTTGCGGCGTGACTTCTTCTGTGTTGCTCCAGGTGGAGCCCGTCAGTGTGCGGGAGAAGACGCGGTCGGCCCGATCCTTATAGGCGACCCATGCGACGGAGACCGAGCCGTTCGGCGATGCGGCAATCGACGGCTCGTCGTTTTCGTAGCCTTCCGAGGACATCAATTCGGCTACGGGGACTCGTTCGGCCGACACGCGGCCGTCCAAGAACGTCTTCGGGCCGGCCTCGATGTCGCGCGCGGAAAAGGCGAAGTTGCCTTGTTTGGTTTCGACCGAAACTTGCGCGGACGAGCCGTTGGAGATTGTCAGATACACGCCTACGGGTTGGAAAAGCACTGGTGGCGTGGAGCCGGGGCGCATCTCCGTATAGTGGATGTCGGCCCACTGCGCAACCTCATCGCGACGCGTGACCGCGACCCACTCTCCTTTTGCGTTGACCGTGTCGCCGTTTGAAAAGTGGCGGCCTGTAGAGGAGACCAGCGCGCCGCCGGTAATGGAGACTCGGCCGTCCCATCGCTCATTGGCTTTCGCGTTCAGCCCCATGGTGATCAGTACCGCCATGTTCTGCTGTGCTGCGCTGAGCGCCACCTGTTGCGGCGCGGCGGATGCTCCGCTCTGGCGGAACCACAGTCCGCAGATGCCTAAGGCAAGCAGTCCAATCAATGCAATCGATCTCTTCATTATTTCAGTCTCGCTCCGCACCGTTTATCCTATCCGATCTCATGATAGATTGGTAGCCAAGTAATTCGTTAGACCAACTTCCAGGGGACACACGTTATGAAACACATGTTACTCGGCCTCTTTGCCGCCGTTGCTCTGTATGCGCAGGTTGATACCGGAGGAATCTCCGGCGTTGTTACCGATCGTTCAGCTTCCACCATTCCGGATGCCAAAGTCCGAATCACTCAACCGGCCACCAATTTCTCCACTGAAGTGAAGACCAACCAGTCCGGTTTCTATTCCGCGCCCTCGCTGCGCCCCGGATCTTACCAGGTCACCGTAACCAAAGAAGGCTTTCGCGCCGAACGAACCAAGGAGTTCGAAGTGCGCGTGCAGGATCGTGTGGAACTGAACTTCCAACTTGAAATCGGCACAACCTCCTCCGAGATTGTAGTCTCCGCCTCCGCGCCACTGCTGGAATCCGAGACCTCATCGCTCGGCCAAGTGGTGGAAGAAAAGACGGTCAACGAACTGCCGCTCAACGGCCGCAATTTCATTCAACTTGCCACGCTCGGTGCGGGTACGCTGCCTTCCACTCGAACCGCCGAGCGCGACAACTTTGTATCCAATGGCGCTCGCGCCATTCAGAACAGCTACTTGCTCGACGGCGTCGACAACAAGAACCGCATCATGGGCTTCGACAAGAGCTCGGCGCAGATTGTGCAGCCGATCATCGATGCGATTCAGGAGTTCAAGGTTCAGACCTCAACCTTTTCCGCCGAGTTCGGCCAGGCGGCAGGCGGGGTGGTCAACGTGACCATGAAGTCCGGCACGAACAGTTTCCACGGCAACGTATTCGAGTTTCTGCGCAATTCGCAGATGGACGCTACTCCTTTCTTCCAGCCCGCCGGCACCGCCAAGCCGCTATTCATTCAAAACCAATACGGCGCAACGTTCGGAGGTCGCATCATCAAGGACCGCACGTTCTTTTTCGGCAGCTGGCAGAGTTCACGCGAAGTGAACGCTGCGCCGCAGGTGGCCAGCGTGCCGACGCCTTCGATGTTGCAAGGCATCTTCTCCAAGGCGGTGAAAGATCCGCTGTCAAAGCTGAACTTCCCAGCGAATACGATTCCGAAGAATCGTTGGGACCCTGTGTCCACCAAACTGCTGAGCCTCTATCCGCTGCCCACGCTGCCGGGCGAAGTCAAGAACTTCTCCTACAATCCGAAGGAACGCGTGAGCGGCGACGCGGTGAATCTGCGCATCGATCATCGCCTAGGCGCCAAGGACTACCTCTTCGGACGCTACTCGCAAAACACCGGGGAGAACCGGCTTCCGACGGCGCTGCCAGACCCGGCACAGCAGTCGGGTCATACGAATCCTACCGGCCGCTCGCTGGTGCTCAGCGAGACGCGCAACGTGACGCCGTCCATGCTGAACGAGTTCCGCTTCGGATACGTGTTTACGCACATCATTCAGGATCTCGACTCGCCGCGGCTGTTCGATCAATACGGCATTATTGGCGCCTTGAACGAGCCGAAGATCAAAGGCCTGCCTCTTTTTAACATCAACAGCGAGACAGGCCTGGGAACGCAGGCGCCCGGTTCAACACCTATCTCCGCCACCGGCAGTGGTAACTTTCCCAGCGAGAAGAACGGCAAGATCTTCACGCTGCTCGATAACTTCAGCTGGGTGCGTGGCACGCATACCTTGAAGTTTGGTGTGGACCTGCAACGCGTGACCATGTATGTCTACGCGACTAACTCCGCGCGGCCCACCTTTACCTTCAACGGCAGTTACACCGGCGTAGGTCTGGGCGACTTTCTGCTTGGCTATGTCCAGAATTCGGGGACTTCGCAGCAGCAGATCGACACCATTAAGCAGGGTGTCTATCAGGCCTACGTGCAGGACGACTGGAAGATCAGCAAGAAGCTGACACTCAACATCGGTTTGCGTTACGAACTGCCGACTCCGTTTACCGAGGTGCATGGCAAGCAGTCGAACTATATCTTCGAGCAGGGCCCGTGCTATCTGCAGGTGATCACTGTCGCCGATCGCGGCAAGTGCGGCCTGGGGGAAGCATTGGTGCGCACGGACAAGAACAACTTCGCACCACGCATCGGACTGGCTTACCAGGCGACTCCGAAACTGGTTATCCGCAGCGGATTCGGCGTGTTCTTTGGCCGCGACGAAGACATCGGCATCACCAACCGGTTGCCGAACAATCCTCCTTTCATCACGAGTGCAACGTTCACTGGGGACCAGACTACGCCGGCGTTCCTGTTCAAGGACGGCATTCCGGCGAACGCGCTGAGCCTGGCCAGCGCGGCGGGCGACCTGCGTGCGTTCCCTCTGAACTTCTCCACTCCATACGTGATCCAGTGGAATCTCAACGTGCAGCGCGAACTGCCCCGTGGACTCCTGGCGCAGTTGGCCTACACCGGATCGGAAGCGCACAAGATGCCGGAGGTGTTCAACATCAACCAACCGTTCCCCGGCACAGGCGATTTGAATGCACGGCGGCCGTACAAGGGCTACGCCGTGATCAACTATTACGCGCCGCTAGTGAACTCCAACTACAATGCCCTGCTGGGCAAGCTGGAGCGGCGCTTCAGCTCTGGATTCACTTTACTTGCCTCCTACACCTACGGACATTCGATCGACGATGGCAAGAGCGGCAACGACCAGAACGACCCGGCTCCGCAGGATGTGCGGAACCTTGCGGCGCAGCGCGGATCATCGAGCTACGATGTGCGGCATCGCTTTGTGGCCAGCGGCTTCTACCAACTGCCTTTCGGCAAGGGGCCCGGCGCGGTGAACCAACTGATCCGCGGTTGGCAGCTATCCGGGATTTTTTCCAAGCAGACCGGGCAACCGTTTACTATCACGCAGAACAACGACCCCAGCGGTACGGGCACCACTGCGCGCCCGTATCGAATCGCCGACGGCTCGCTGCCTGCCGACCAGCGCAGCGTGAACCGCTGGTTCGATACCAGCGCGTTTCAGACGGTGACCTGCGTGTGCTTCGGCAACTCCGGCCGCAGTATTTTGCGGTCCGATGGGCTGTTCAACATGGACGCGGGCATCTCGCGCGAGTTCCGTTTCGCCGAGCGGTATCGCGTGCAGTTCCGCGCCGAGGCGTTCAACATCATGAACCATCCGACGCTGGGGCTGCCTGCGACGGCCATTGGTGCGGCCGGCGTGGGGACCATCGGTTCCGTCATCGGCAACGAGCGGCAGCTGCAGATGGCGCTTAAGTTGTATTTTTAAGCAGTTGGCGCCGAAACCTGAGAAATAAAATTGCACAAAAGCCCCGAATGTTTAGATTTTCTCGCTCTATGCTGTTGATTCGTAGTGGCTTGTTCGCGCTCGGGATTTGCTCAGGTTGTGGCGCCATCGAGCTCTTCTTGTTGTTTTTGGCAATGAAACATCTCTTACTCCTGGATACGTTGTAGCATGCGGGTTTGGCGGAGAGCCGGAACTGTTTTCGCATGTGGAGGAAAGGCAAGGAGAAAGAAAGATTGAGAAGTCGTGATTCGCTGTCACGGCCTTATGCATGTTGCTTACTGGTTTTGGGGCATGTTGCACTCGGGTTTAGTTGTTTGAGGAATCTTGGATAGCCCTTCCGGTCGGGATTTCCACGCCTAAACTCTTGTGTCCAAATTGGGTACAGGTTATGATGGAGCAGAGGTATGCGAGTAATCGCGAGGTCAACGCTCACACGGTTTGTAGAAACACTCAAGGGACACAAAGACCAGAGTGCGGTAAGGTCCTCTCTAAATGCATGGTCCTTTGAAGTCGCGCACGCCGATTGGCGGAGTTCCGCGGATGTCAAGATGGCCTATACCAGCGCAAGTATTGTTGATTCGGATCGAGTTGTGTTCAATATTAAGGGTAATAGCTACAGGCTGATTGCAGCGGTAGACTACCCCAGGAAGGCAGTCTTTATAAAATGGATCGGGTCGCACAACGCATATGACCAGATCGATGCAAGGACGGTTCAATATGGCGATTAAACCTATTAAGAACGCCAGCGACCACGAAGCAGCATTGCGCGAGATTGAGCGGCTGTGGGGAGCGGCGGAGGATACCGCGGATGGTGATGCTCTGGATGTTTTGCTGGCGTTGGTGGAATCCTACGAACGCGCCCAGCATCCTATTGATCCACCGGACCCCATTTCGGCGATCCGGTTCCGGCTTGAGCAGTCGGGCTTGACGCCGGCGGCGCTGACCGGAATTATTGGGAGCCGGACGCGGGTCTATGAAGTGCTGCGGGGTGCGCGGCCTTTGTCTCTGGCGATGATCCGGCGTTTGCACAGCGAGTTGGGGATACCGGCGGAGGTTTTGATTCAGCCGGTTGGGAAGCGGCAGCCGAGGGCGGCTTAGTCGAAGTGAAGGACCACCGCGTAGTACCCCGGCGGGCAGTTGGATGGCAATTGGTGCTGAGGCTCGTGGAGCACCGGTGCTTTGCGAAATTTGCATTTCGACTGAATGACTACCAGGAAACGTAAAGCTGCTCCTGCGTGATTTTTGGCCTGCTGGACTTCACTGTTGCGGAAATGAGGTGAAACGATCCCGCGGTGAAAGTGCAATCACCGCAAAGGTGCCGCCGCCAAGTGTGGGTCTAACTGCTTTTTCGATCATGCCATTTTGCCGCAAGGCGCCGATGATGGCCACCGGCTCTCAATTCGAATTCTCCTCAATTGAGGTCCTCCTCCGTCAGCTTTTTCAATTGCTCCAGGCGACGTGATACGACATCACGGGGTGAGTGTGTTGCTGAGGGGTTGTTGGGCGTGTTGCGCCTGGGTTTGTGCGCCACTGCCAATCTCAAGTGCACTAGCGACGAGCGGGTTGGCTGACCAGCTTGATGCGGGAAAGAGCAGTTGAACTCCTCTGGAAAAGGTATCTCCAACATTTGGCATCGGTTGCATGCAACGTGCTCGTCACCTGCCGGGTGACTCGCATTGCGGGCGGTGTCGCGTGGGGCAAACCGGGACATCCAGCCATTTTCCGGCAGAAATCGCCGGAAAATGGAGGAGGTCCCTGGTTTGCAGAATCGTGTATTTCAGCAGGATTTACGGGCAACAGCTTTTTTTAGGATTTAATATATTGGGAGCGCGGTTGATCACGACGCCGGGTGGTGCAGATGGCGACGTTCTGGATTTTCTGCTGGCGTTGGTGGACTCTTACGAACGCGCCGAAGGTTGCTCTGAATTCCCCGATTTCGAGAGAATCAAAATGTAGGTTTAGCCCGCTCCCATTATAGGTATCATGTCAATATGTCGCCACAAAAGCTGGGGATTGCTATCCCTGCACTCAATGAAGAGGATAGCATCGTAAGCATTATCGAGCGGACGTTGTCGGCCAGAGAGTATATTATTGCAAACTCTCCCGTTACCGACGTCGAGATTACGGTAGTTAGCGATGGATCGACGGACCGCACAGTCGAACGTGCTTCGCGATTTGGCGACCAAATCCGTCTCATCGTCTTCCCGCAGAATAAGGGATACGGAGCAGCCATCAAGACAGCCTGGATTCAGTCCGACGCCGATTTATTGGCGTTTCTCGACGCCGATGGCACCTGCGAGCCGAAATTCTTCGCGATCCTGTGTTCGGTCTTGTTGGAGAAGAACTTCGATGTTGTGCTGGGGTGCCGTTTGAACAAAACCAGTCAAATGCCGCTACTTCGCCGCTTCGGCAATTTCCTGTTTGCGACGCTGCTGACCTATCTTTCGAAGGAAAAAGTCAAAGACACGGCAAGCGGAATGCGGGTAGTTCGAAGGGGGATTCTCGACCATCTGATGCCTCTTCCCGACGGCCTGCACTTTACGCCTGCCATGAGCGCCCGAGCCATGATGTCCGGTGTGTTGAAGATCGGCGAGGTCGATATGCCTTATCAGGAGCGTGTCGGCGAGTCCAAACTGCGTGTGATTAAGGACGGTTTGCGTTTTCTACGCGTTATTTTAACCACTGCTTTTCTATATCGCCCTTCGCGCCCGACGGCATTGTTCGGAGTCCTATGCGGCCTCGGAGCATCGCTCATCATGCTTTCGCCGACGGTTTTCTATTTCAATCATCATGCCGTTCAGGAGTGGATGATTTACCGGTTTCTAGTAGCTCATTTACTTGGAACCGGAGCAGTCTTGAGTTTCGGTGCGGCGCATATTTGCGAACAGGTCACGCAGATTGCGCTGGTGGAAGAACTGGATCCGAACGTGAGATCGTTGGGAAGGCAATTCTTCTCCAGCCCAGCGTGGATTCTCGTTTTGGCGCTACTGGTTGGCACCGGAGGCATCTTGGTTATTGGTAGTTTCCTGGAATGGTGGCAGACGGGCAAGACTTATGAACACTGGTCGCGATACGTCGTGATGAACTTCTGTCTTTCCACGGCTATGGTTATCGGGTTGACAAAAGGAGTCAATCAGGTCCTATTACTGATCCACGGCCGGGTCACTTACTGGCGAGGAGTTCGCGCAGAGACCTCACAACAAGCCTTATCGAGCGATAGAATGACCGCCAGGCTAAGAGCGCTGGGCAACCAGCAGGTGCCCGAATGAAGGCCAAAGAAGAATTGTTTGACCTTAGCGAAGAATACGAATCCATGCTTAATAAGGGCATCGGACTCTCCGGAGAGAGCCGCGAATTTTTTATAGACGGGCGGCTAGAAGGGCTGAAAAGTCTGCTGCCCGCGACGTTTAGACCCAAGCACATTTTGGACTTTGGCTGCGGAATCGGCACAACATCCAAACGACTTGCCGACGAATTCCCTGGTGCATCTGTTGTGGGCATCGATAATAGTGACAAGGCACTGGAGTATGCGGCAAAAAACTACGGGTCAAACATGATTAGGTTTCTGAATCTAGATAGGATGGAAACGGAGCCTCCGCACTTCGATCTGTGTTATGTGAACGGCGTGTTTCACCACATTCCGTTGGAGCATCGTAGTGGAGCGGCAACCAGGATTTTTAACATCATGAAAGAGGGCGGTTTATTCGCTTTGTTTGAAAACAATCCCTGGAATCTTGGGGCCAGAATTGTGATGAGCCGAATTCCATTCGATCGCGATGCGATTATGCTATCGCCTACTGAAACATGCCGATTGGTCAAGGAATCTGGATTCCAGCCTATGCATGGCGTCAAGTCGTTTTTTTACTTTCCTAAAATGTTGTATTTTTTGAGGCCAATGGAAGCACTACTTCAGGATCTTCCACTTGGTGCCCAATATTTAGTGCTGGCGGCTAAAACCACGCGCCGCTGAGGAAGCTATGGTTTATCCTAAATAGAGCAGTCGGCGGCAAATTCGGATGGGTGGCGAGACTGCGCAAACAGGGGACAGCCCGCATGATTCCG
>CAIRSA010000491.1 GCA_903881085.1 uncultured Acidobacteriia bacterium | reverse complement strand
GTCGCGGCTCGGTGCGTGGCAGACGCTTGCTTACCGAGCCGCGACCGTGAGGGAGCGGTGTCGTCGAAAACAGGGAGGAAAGCCTGCTCGAAGCGGCACGCCGAAAGGCGAGTAGTTTAGACCGGGCTCATTGAACTAAACATGATTGCTCTTTCAAATATCAATAAACAGTACGGCAAGCAGCTGGTTTTCGTCGAGGCCTCGTTCCAGTTGAACCCCGGCGAAAAGGTGGGCTTGGTGGGGCCAAACGGCTCCGGCAAAACCACGCTCTTCCGCATGGTGATGGGCGAAGAATCGGCCGACGAAGGCAACGTCTCCGTGCCCAAGAAGCTGACCATCGGCTACTTCCGTCAGGACGTGGAAGAGATGTCTGGCCGATCCGTGCTCGACGAAGCCATCGCCGGCAGCGGCCGCGTGGGCGATCTGCACCACGAACTCGAAGCCCTCCAGCACGACATGGGCGACCCCGATAAAGCCGATGACATGGACAAAATCCTCGATCGCTTCGGCCATGTTCAGGAGGAGTACGATCACCTCGGCGGCTATGCCTTGGAAGCCCAGGCGCGCGAAGTTCTGCACGGCCTCGGCTTCCATGACGATCAGATCGATGGCGACGTTGGCGCGCTCTCAGGCGGTTGGAAGATGCGCGTGGCGCTGGCCCGCGTGCTGCTCGGCCGGCCTGATGTATTGCTGATGGACGAACCGACGAACCACCTCGA
Organism: uncultured Acidobacteriia bacterium; assembly: GCA_903881085.1. Lineage (GTDB taxonomy): Bacteria > Acidobacteriota > Terriglobia > Bryobacterales > Bryobacteraceae > CAIRSA01. Next base: position 2,523 of record CAIRSA010000491.1, on the reverse strand, counting down.
CATCGAAAGCATTATCTGGCTCGAACAGTTTCTGCGCGCATATCCAGGCGCGATGCTGATGACCTCGCACGATCGCGAATTCATGAACCGGCTGGTGACCAAGATCGCCGAAATCGACGCCGGCGAAATCATCAGCTACAGCGGCAACTACGATTTCTACGAGCGCGAACGTACCATTCGCGAAGCCAATCAGCAGGCCGCCTTCTCTCGCCAGCAATCGATGCTCGCCAAGGAACAGCGCTTCATTGAGCGCTTCAAAACGCACGCCGCGAAAGCCGCGCAGGTGCAGAGCCGCATCAAGGCGCTCGATAAAATCGAAAAGATCGAGCTGCCGAAAAAACGTCAGGTGGTTCGCTTTGATTTCAAAGTGCCTGCACGTTCCGGCGATCAGGTGGCTATGTGCGAAGGACTCTGCAAGAGCTACGGTACGCGTACCATCTATCAGGATTTCAGCATGACCATCCGCCGCGGCGAACGCTGGGCCGTGATGGGCCGCAACGGCGCCGGCAAGTCCACGCTGTTGAAGATGATCGCCGGCGCAACGCAGCCCGATTCGGGTTCGGTGCGCTTGGGCGCGAGTTTGAACATGGGCTACTTCGCCCAGCAATCGCTCGATATTTTGGATGCCGATCTGTCCATCATTGAGCAGTTGCAGAACGATTTTCCGAAGGACTCGTTGGGCTCGCTGCGCTCCCTGGCCGGTGCGTTCCAGTTTTCGGGCGACGATGTCGATAAGCCGATCCGCGCTCTTTCCGGCGGCGAAAAATCGCGCCTCGCCATGGCCCGCATGCTTTTCTATCCGCCGAATTTCCTGGTGCTCGATGAACCTACCAACCACTTGGATCTGGCCACGAAAGAGATGCTGGTGGAAGCGCTGAAGGATTTCGAAGGCACCATGATCTTCGTTTCGCACGATCGCATGTTCCTGCGCGGGCTGGGTTCGCGCGTGCTCGAATTAGGCGGTGAAAGCGGCACCGAACGCGAACCGCGGCTGTATCCTGGCTCCTATGTGGAGTACGTCCAGGCCCTGGGCCACGAAGCACCGGGCATCCACACGTGATCACCCGCGCCCATTAGCGCTAAAGCCGATGTGGGGCAGATTGGTAATCCGAGGCCGATTGGCAATCCAATGCCACTCGTCTTTCGTCGGAGCCACTGCGAGGGGGCCTGAAAACATAGCGCTCGCAAGCGAGCGGGCAGGCGAATCGCCCGCCTCACCCTGTTAGTCATTGAATGTCCGTGGGTGGCGCAGGCGATTCGCCTGTGCGAAAACTAACTTAAAGAGCAGCCGAAATAAAGAACGAGTGGCATTGGATTGGCACTCAGCCTCCGTCTTCCCTATCTGTGTTTGAAACGATAAACTACAGAGCTGAAGCTCAGCGCCGGAATATTTCCACAGGAAGCAGGATATACTAGTTAATGGACGTTCGGGACGAACTGTCCAGGGGAGATCAACAACATGAAGAATCTAACAGCAATGACCGCAGTATTCCTGGGCTTGGCCGTCAGCTCATACGCAGCCGATTTTAAGGGTTTCATCGAAGATGACGCCTGTGCAGCAAAGCCCGCGATGAAGGGCAACGCCGCTTGCGCGAAGAAATGCATCGATGGCGGCAAGGCTGCCGTCCTCGTAACAGAAGACGGCAAGATCTATAAAATTGCCGAACAGGACAAAGTAAAAGCTCATGCCGGCCACAACGTGACCATCACGGGCAAATTGGATGGCGAAACCATCTCGGTCGAAAAAGTAACCATGTAATTGCTGCTCCCATTGGAGCCGAGGGGCTGCCCAGGTCTTGACCAACAAAGACTCGGGCGGCCCCTCTGTATTTATAGGCAGGGAATATTTCCACGGAAATCGGGCTATACTTGTCGAAGGACGTTCGGGACGAACTTCCTAGGGGAGATCATCAACATGAAAAATCTATCAGCATTGACCGCCATGTTCCTGGGACTGGCAGTCAGCTCATTTGCGGCCGATTTTAAAGGTTTCGTGCAGGACGAAAGCTGCTCAACCAAACCCGCCATGAAGGGCAACGCGGATTGCTCCAAGCGCTGCATCGATCGCGGTCAGAAAGCAGTTCTGGTCACCGAAGACGGCAAGATCTACAAGATTGCCGAACAGGACAAGATCAAAGAACACGCCGGCCACAACGTGACAATCACCGGCAAACTGGATGGCGAAACCATCTCGATCGAATCCGTAAAAATGTAATTGCTGCTCCCTTTGAGGAGCCGCACCAGACTATGGGCCGCCGGCAGTACCAATTGGGTACTGTTCGAGCGGCCCTCGATTTTTAGGGCCATCAGCTCCTCAACCGTCAATCCACCGAGCTTCAAATCCACGGCATAGCCAATCCTGGAAAAAGCTGTTGCCCATAATCCTAATTAGAGCAGTCGACGGCAAATTCGGATGAGTGGCGAGACTGCGCAAACTGGGGACTGCCTACATGAATCCGGCGTCTTTTGCCGGAATCATGCGGGCTGTCCCCCGTTTGCCCCACGAAATACCGCCCGCAATGC
>CAIRSA010000490.1 GCA_903881085.1 uncultured Acidobacteriia bacterium | reverse complement strand
GACTGAGCTCAAGAACCGCGGTGTGCAGGATATCTTCATTGCCTGCGTCGACGGGCTCAAGGGATTCCCGGAAGCCATTGAGGCGGTTTACCCGAAAGCCAGCGTTCAGCTGTGCATCGTGCATATGGTGCGCAACAGCTTTAACTGTTGCGGCCGAACGAATTTTGACCACCTGTGCCGATTGAATTTTGACCAGGGGCTTTTGCTGACCTGAGCACGGCCAGCTGTGGATAACTATATCTGTTTTCGGATCCCGGCACTCCTTTTTATAAATTCTGTAGACCACATGCGACGACAGTCGCAGTGGTTTTCAGACGTTGTTGGTTCAGAACGGTTCTGGCTCCGCGATCGCGCTCACTACCTCTGCGGGGCTCGCTTTTCTGCTTTGTTCCCGCGTTTTGATCTGGCTCTTAGCCTGTTTAGTGCTGTGCAGAAATCGATAGGATTGATTTCCGGTTTCAACGATGTGGCAGTGGTGGGTCAACCGGTCGAGCAGCGCCGTAGTCATCTTGGCGTCACCAAACACGCTTGACCACTCGGCAAACGTCAGATTCGTGGTGATCAGCACGCTGGTATGTTCATAGAGCTTGGATAGTAGATGAAAGAGCAAGGCGCCGCCGACCTGGCTAAATGGTAGATAGCCCAATTCGTCGAGCACGACCAAGTCTAGCCGCGACAGACTGAGGGCAATGCGGCCGGCCTTTCCCATTAGTTTCTCGTGTTCAAGTGCGTTGACAAGGTCGACGGTGGAATAAAACCGCACCTTTTTACTGTGCTGTGTCACCCCCGACACGCTCAGTGCAGTGGCAAGGTGCGTCTTGCCAGTACCCGGGCCACCGATCAACACCACGTTTTGTGCAGCCTCGGTAAAGGACAGATCGGAGAGCTTGTTGATCAACGCCTTATCGACAGGCGATGCCGCAAAGTCAAACCCCGCAAGATCGCGGTGCAGCGGGAACCTGGCGGACTTCATCTGGTGTGAGATTGAGCGCATCGCTCGATTGGTATCCTCCGCTTCAAGCAGGTGTTCGAGCAGCCATTGCGAACTATCGACACGCGTTGTCACGCCGTTCTCTATCAGTTCTTCCCAAGCAACCGCCATGCCGTGCAAGCGTAGCGATTTCAGATTTGTTGTGATATCAGTGTTCATTAGTGGTCTCCGTTTCCTTCTGGATTTCGCGCAACTGGTCGTAGCGCGCGGTGTCAGCCCTGGGGGCCTCTTTGAGCTGCAGATCGGTTTCTGCGGGCGGTGGCGCTGGCGGGCTATTCAAGCGTGCCAGCACGTTCTCGACGTGCTCAATGCTCACCTGACCGCTCGGCGTGACGTCTTCGAGTGCGATGGCGACCGCCACCAGCACCGCCTCAAGCCCTGCGCGTGGCACCACGGCCAATATATCGGCCATCGCGCGGTCGCCTCCCAGGTAGCGCATGAGCGACTGTCGAAGTTGCTGCAATACAGGTGGCATCTCCAGAAACGGCGCCCCGTTTCTCAGCGCGCCGGGCTTGCGCTGGACCAGCTCGATATAGTGCTGCCAGTCATATGCGGTCTTGCCTTGCCCCGAGAGGCGATCGTGGCGCGCCACAATCGCATCACCAGCGACCACCACAATCTGGTTAGGATAAAGACGCGTGCTCACAATCTTGTTGGCCCATTCGCAGGGCACCGAGTAACGGTTGCGCGCCACCCGCACCAAGCACGTGCTGCTCACCCGCGAAGACGCCTCTACATAGCCATCGAACGGTTCTGGCATCGGCATCAGGTGATCACGCTCGATTTCCAGCATGTCTGCAACCGTCAACTCGGGGTGATCGGGGTGCGCCGTTTCCGCCCATATCGCTCTGCAGCGGTGCGCAAGCCACGTGTTCAGCTCGATAAATGTGCCAAACCGCTGCTGACTTGCCTCGATCCAAATCCGCCGGCGGCTGTCCTGAACATTCTTCTCAACGATGCCTTTCTCCCACCCAGAGGCGACGTTGCAGAAATCAGCATCAAACAGGTAATGGCTGCACATGGCCTTAAAGCGAGCGTTGACCACGCGCTCTTTGCCTTTCTTGACCTTGTCGACAGCGGTCTTCATGTTGTCATAGACCCCGCGACGAGCCACGCCACCCAACGCCGCAAACGACCGCGTATGGGCATCAAATAACATTTCGTGGGTTTGCGTCGGGTAGGCCACCAGCCAGAACGCGCGACTGGCGCACAGCTTCATGTGCGAAACCTGCGCTTTATAAAACAGCCCACCCACCAACAGGCCTTCTTCACTCCAGTCGAATTGGAAGGCCTCGCCGTTCTCAAAGAAAAGCGGCACAAAGGCCTTGGGTGCCTTCCCGCCCTGTTCGCGCCAAGCGCGAACGAAGTCGGTCACTCCGCTATAGCCACCCCGATAGCCTTGCGCCGTTATTTGCACAAACAGCGCACGTGCCGTGCGCCGACTATCCTTGTGCCGCAGTTGATCGGCCTTGAGTGCCTGCAACAACACCGGCTCAAAGGAGGAAATCTTGCGCAGATCCTTCTCGCGCAAATACTTCGGCACCACCGAACCCGGCGCCTTCAGCCACTTCTTGATGGTATTGCGCGCTAAACCCGTGCGCTTTGCGATCGCGCTGATCGAAATACTGTCGCGCATTCTCATGCGCCTTACCTTGCCCAACATGTCCATTGTGATCACCTCGACTCCCTGCTTAAAAAGTAAGCAGGTCGATTGAACCACCCTGGTCAATTTTCGTTCGGCACAACCTTCATAAACTGGTCAATTTTCATTCGGCCGCAACAGCCAAAACGCATTGCTGACCACAAGGCATACACTTCACAGATCAACTCACGCCCTCGACCGCAGCGCGCGAAGGGCACAGAAAATTGCCCACGGACACCTGCGGCACATCGAGCCGAGCGGGAACGCGATCGTCGAAAGCGGCTACGAACTGAGGTCGAGGCCTATCTAAGACAGAGACGGAAGGAGTTAGCAAACCTCTGATGGAGGGTTTGCACGCCGTAGCCACCAGCCACGGCTGCTTCGACACCTCCTCTCCCCTCCGCTGGAAACTCCGGGATCAGGAACCCGAATACGAATCAGCGGTATCAGGTAGGCGCAGGTAGTTTTATGGCGTTGCACTTCGTTTCTCGGCTACGGCGAGACCGAGGAAATTGGCTTGAGGTTAGCGGTGGCGGGTAAATGCGACACGTGCATGAGCGGTCGGTTGAGCCCTACACCGACCCAGATCGCCTCACTCCGACTGCTACACGCGAGCGCAGGCCGCGCGGGATCGTCAGCCCCGCTACACAGGGCCGTTCTTGTCTTGAATATCAAGCCGCCTGGAAGAGATCCAGCGGCCGCGCCGGCGAGCGCGGCGGCGCGCGTGCAGGCAAACCCAGATGCGTGAGGATCCTGACAATCACCGCAGGCTCTTCGATCGCGGCGATGATCTTCAACTCGCCGCCACACTGCGGGCAGTGTTCAAGGTCCAGGTCGAAGACGCGCTTGAGCAGGCGTGCCCAGCCCATGCGCACCGGAGCTTTCTGGGCGTGCCGGGCGGCATCCTCGCTGGGTTGCTCCGGGGGGCCCGGCACGACTGCCGCACGCAGTGCGGCATTGGGGGCGAGCACCCCGTGAAAGCGGATCAGGTGCAGGCGCGGGCGCGGCACCAAGGCGGCTAAGCGCTGCATGAATTCCAGCGGCGACATCTTGATGTGCGTGGTGCCGTCGCGCCACGCGCTCTTGAGTTGCAGCACGACGTTACCCGCGCCATCGCACTTGAGCCGCTCGTTGGCGATCGCGGGGCGGGTGATGTACCGGCACAGGCGTTCGAGTTCCTTGCGCTGATGCGCCCCGCAGCGCACCCCGGCATGCAGGCTGAAGCCGTGCGCATCGGCACACAGGGCTGCGCTGGCTTTGTCGTCCCGGCCGGCCACGGTGCGCAGGCTCAGCACCTTCTGTCCGGCGCGCGGCCCCAGCGCGATGCGATAAGTGCACGACGCGGTTTGCAATGACGCCAACGGATTGTCCGCATCCATGTCGGCCAGGTAGGTCATGCCCTGCTCTTCGACCAGAGTGCCCAGGCGGGTCAGCAGTTTCATCAGGCGCGAAAACCGGGGTGCGCGCCAAACGCAGGTTCATTGAACCAATCTTCCAGCCTGACATCCGCAGATCATTGACATTGCTTTAAAGCAGCAAACTGGTGTAGTGTTTGATCTAGATCAACAGGTCATGTGCCTGCTGAGTATTCTGGACGGCCAACAAATTAAAATTGCCGCCATCGCGATTGGTGTACGCGAATGTAGATGAAGGAGGATTACATGGATATGACTCGTCTGCAGTTCTTCTGCATATGTGCGGCAGAACGACCATTCATCGATTTCTCAAAAGCGGATGTTTGTTCATATCGCGCCCTCAATCCGTGCGCGCGACTCAAATGACCTCAATGCCGAATGTATTCACGGGCGCGTCTCGCTGACCGCATTTTATTTGCGTATTTCGTTTTATTTTAAAGTCGTC
>CAIRSA010000489.1 GCA_903881085.1 uncultured Acidobacteriia bacterium | reverse complement strand
CGACATGTCGCCAGATAGCCGCCCCATGGGCCCTCGGCCTCCGAGACCGCGACGAAGATTCGCGCTGCATCCCCTTTCCCTGCAAATACCGGCCCGCCGATGATGCGGCAGCGATTTGCAAGAGCTGCCTTCTCCTTCTTACTCTCCGCCTTGAGCGCCGCCAGCTTCCTCTCGACCCGATTCGTGAAGTCCCGATTCTCCTTCTTAGGCTCGTCGGTGCGCAGCTTCAACTCATTGCGAACGGCGTCTTCCGCTTCGTCCTTCAACTCCCGATCAGATTTGGACGAATCGACTTTGCTAGAAGAGTCCGGCCTGTCCTCGCGCCCAAAGCGCCCGATGAAATGCGACCACACGCTGGGACCGATGAATCCGCGGCGGTATTCCCAAATTTCCGCTTGGGTCCAGAGTTCCTTGCCGGTTTTCTGCTCAAATGCCGTGATGGCGTCGTGCGGTCCGGTGCATGCAAACACCGCAGCGCCACCCGCACTGATTAGGCGCAGTCCCGTCGTCGCGTAGTCCGGCCCCCCGGGACTCAGCAGGGCGGCACCCGGTGATGCGACACCGCGGTATTCGATCTTCTTCGACCACAACGGCTGGCCGCCGCTTTCATTCCATGCGACGATGCGAGCGTAACGCAACCCGCGTTCGTAGAAATCGCTCCGGGCTTCGGGAGAGAGGGCAGCGGCGAAAACCATCCCGCCTTCCACCACGAGCGCCGCTATCGACTCGTCTTTCGCGGTTTCCGCAGGCATTGCGAACGGCGGCGATTCCGCGCCGGTCTTGATGGAAACCCGGCGCAGCGACCGGCTGTCCAAGATTTTCGCCTCCGCACCCGATTCCTTCGCCTTTCGCGTCCAGATTTGGAAGAACACCGCGTCGTCTGATAGATGTGCCGGCACCAGAGAGCAATCCTTCTCCGCCTTGAGCCGCCAGGCTTCGCGGTTGCCAGGCTCTTCGTTCGCTACCAGGTTGCCATTCTTGTCCGTTCCAATGCGCAAACCGCCGCGCAGCACTCCTTCGGTCACCGGTGAAATGACGCTGCGGATCGGTACGTCCGTTCCATCCACCGACCACTTCACGCTCTTTGGATCAAGCGTGATCGTGGTTTGGGCGGAAAGCGCAGCAGTCCACACAAGGTCGATTGACACTACAAAAGACGCCAAACGGAAAAGTGATCTTTTCATCGGATTTCGGGATGAATTAGGCGGCTGACCGCGGGGTGCTTTTCAATGTCCGACAAGTAGTCGGCCATTGGGATGAGTGTCGTATTTTCAGATTTGGACATTGTAATTCAAATCGGCTGTTTTTCTCTTGAAATTGGATTGCAAGCAACCGCTTTCCGATAGTTTCCCGTTAAATTCGACACAAACCGCCTCAATCCCTCCCCTTGATCGTGAAAAATCGCCAAATAGTGGCCATTCTCCGCCTTTGGCTTCCCTTGACAGCACAAAGCCCCTCTTGCGGGCGGCCTCTGAGCATCCACGCGGCTCTAGCTGGGGGTGTGATTCCGCCAATCGAACCCAAACGGTGCAGGCAAGAGCATTCGCGACTGTTGAAAATCTTGACCTGCATAGCGGATGGAGCCAGACCCATTCCAAGCCGTAGGGTGGTTGCGGTTTTGTCACTATAGGCGTGACAAAATCGCCTACGGTGGTGCGGTTAGCGCTGCGCAGCAACCGGGGCCGCAGTGCGGCCGGTTAAATGCACCACGGGCGGCATAGCAGCCCGATCTTGTCGGTGGGCGGCCAGCGAGACTACACGACACCGACTGATCCGCTTGGCTCGCACCAAGGCGACGGCAGCCAAGATTGAGCACCGGATCGCATTTTGGTGCCATGCTAACGGCCGGAGTTCACGCCTCTGCAGCAGGGAGCGCT
>CAIRSA010000488.1 GCA_903881085.1 uncultured Acidobacteriia bacterium | reverse complement strand
GCGAGTTTCTTCGCTGCATTGTACAAGCGCGCATCTTTCTTTTCTGTCATCAGGTAATGGTTGATGGCTGACTCCATGAAGTAGCCCGCGACGTAGCCCTCATGATCGCCGCGATGCGCGGGATCCCAGTGCACGAATGTGCTGCTCTCGATGATTTTGTTTTCCTCGCCGCGGCGTCCGCTCATTCGGTTGAGCGTGAAGGCGGTCTGCAGGTAGCCGTCGGGCTCCTGCGCGGCGAGAATCTTGGGGATCCAGTCTTCCAACGTGGCGCGGAACTTTTCATGTGCCCGCAAGATTTCGGAATCTCCCTGCGCATCGATCATCAGCGCGATGCACATCGATTCCACCGTCTGATGCACCCAGGCGTTTGAGAAGACGTAGCCCTTGTGCACGCCTGCCGGCTCGCCGCGGAGTCTCTTGCCAGCCTCGACGAAGTTGTCGATCCCGCCGGGGCCGAGTGTGACATCGCCGCGGTTGATGACGTCGATGCAGTGCGGGATCCAGTTGACGATCAGCGCCTTGGAGCGCGCATTCCAAAACTTGCTTTGGATGCGAAAGCGCTTGGTGTAGACGGCGTCCAGTTGCTTCGCAGGCGGAGGCGTTTCAACCATCACTTCAAGCGTAGACGAACTCTTCACCTGCGCGTCGCCCGAGGTGAGTTTCAGCACGTAGTGGCCAGGAACGCGGAAGGTCGCTGTCGTGATTAGAGCATGCGGATCTTCGAAGCCGACGTCGCCTGGTCCTGACTCCTTGGACCAGACTACACTCGGAGCCGGGCCGGCCGGAGTTGCGAGCTGAGGCGCTCCCGCGCGCGGCGGATCGCCATATCCTGCCCATCCCCGCAGCCACGTGCGGCCGGGCAGGACCGCCACGCGGTCGACTCCGGCGATCACGTTTAATCGCTCATCGCCCAACGCCGCTGTGCTCAAAAGACCGGCGGCGGACATGGTCTTTGCCACCGTGCCGAACATCTCGCGGCGGTTTACTTCCCTGTTCCTCAGTTCGTCAATCATGCGTCACAACCTCTCGCGGTCCCAACACCACAATTGTACGGCCACAGGGAGCCCGGTGAAAGTTGCGAAAAAATCGGTTTGACCGCGAAAGGGACCGGCGAATCGCCGGTCCTACCCTTTAAAATATTACGCTTCCGTGGGTAGGACAGGCGATCCGCCTGTCCCAAAAACTAATTTTCCGAGCGCTTTTACTGGGCCTCGGCTGTTGGCTTCCACGTCAGATTGATGATGTGGTCTTTTCCCGCCACCGCATCAATGCGCACCGTGACCGTCTTCGCCGAGGCATCGAAATACCACGTTCCCGCGCGGATCTCGCTCTTCGCTTTCACTTCGCGATACTTCGCCGCGTCCACTTCGTAGACCTCATCCGGACGTGTCAGCTCATGCATCACCCACTCGTAAGTGCGCGTCTTCACCGACTCGATTTCGATGCGGTAAAAGTCCATCGCCGGCGACGTGTGCAACTGCGAAATCACTTCCAGGTCTGGCTCCCAGATGAAAAACTCGCCACCCAGCTTGGGGAAATAGTGCATGCGCATCAAGCCATCTTCGGCCAGCGGCATAAGCGATCCGTTCTTGAAAAACACAGGCAATGAGCCTGCCGGCACTTCGATGTCGATCGTCTTGCGCCCTGGATAGGCAGTGCCCGTGCGGAAGTCAGTCCAGATGCCGCGCGGCAGATAGACAGTGCGTTTCGTCGCCCCATCGCACAGCGGCGCCACCAGAAACTCGTCGCCAACCATGAACTCATCGGTGCGTTTGGCGCCTTCCAGATCGGCAGGGTATTGAAATGGCAGTGGCCGGATCACCGGATAGCCGCGATCATGCGCCTCCTGCAAATACGTCACCAGATACGGACCCAACGCCGCGCGCCATGGGCCGGCTTTCGAACCAGACAGCAGCGGCGCGAAGTCCCAATCACTGGCCGCAGGGGCCAGCACGCCTGACAACGCCGCATGCGCCATCGCAGGAATCAACTCGCACACCGTGCCAGTCAGCTTGCGAGAATAACGTGGCACCGTGCTCCCACCCAGCGGCTTCACGTCGTCTTCGTGATACACAATCGGTCCAACCACTTTGAGGTGCTCTTCAAACATCTCCTTCGGAGCAGGCCCGTAATAGAAAAAGTATTCCATCGTGCTTGCGCCAAGAGCTTCCACGCGCAAATGGTCGCGCATGTCGAACTTCCACTTGCCACGCCCAGTCTGGTAAAGCGCAAAGCCGCGCGTCGAAACCAGAAACGGAGTATCGGTCTCGAGTTGCAAGCCCTTTGCGCCAAACTTTGCAGCGGTGCGTGGACCCAGGCCCCAATAGTCTTCGTCCTTCTGTGATTCGTGTTCGCTTACCACGCCGCTTGCCGACTTGCGAACCGGTGCAGCGTCTTCAAACAAAGTATCGCCGCTCTTGCGATGCTTCACGCGCAGCTTCAGATCGGCCTTGGCGATATCGACAATCAGATGCTGCGACTGAAACCGCAGCATGTCGCCCGTATCCGCGCGTATGATGCCGACCTTCGCCTCATGGAACGGAGCGGTCGCCGCGGGAACCGGCCCGAAGTGCCGCGCGAAACGAAACGTGGATGCCGAGATCCATTCGATCTCCGCGCTGCCCTCCGTGGTGGGCAGTGAATAAATATTTGAATCAGCCCACGCCGCGGGCCACAGCAATCCGGCCAAAAACCAAAGCTTCATCAGATCAGCACCAGACTCTGCTGCACCTCGCCGGTGGTGCCTGCGGACTTATCGCCAACGAAAACGTTGACCTCGGAGCGAATGCCAAACTCCGGCAGATAGATGCCCGGCTCGATGCTGAAGCACGTCCACGCTACAACTTTGCGCTCGTCGTGCGTTTCCAGATTGTCCATGTTGGCACCGGTGCCGTGCACGTCCTCACCAATCGAATGGCCGGTGCGATGGAAGAAGAACTCGCTATAACCATGCTTGGCGATGTACCCGCGTGTTGCGTCGTCCACCTCGAAGCCGCACAGCGTCTGCTGCGCCGCAACCGCGCTACGCACCTTCTCCACGCCCGCATCGCGCCCGCCCTTCACCACATCGAATACGTTGTTCATCTCCGATGGTGCGGAACTGCCACAGTACCCGGTCCACGTGATGTCGTAATAGACCGAGCCCGGCTCTTTCAACTTCGCCCACAGATCGATCAATACCAGATCGCCCTTGCGAATCTCCGCGCTGCCGCGTGCCTCCGGTTCGTAGTGAGGATTCGAGGCATTACCGTTCACCGCCACAATCGGACCGTGATCGGTAATCAACCCCGCTTTCTCGAAGCTTTCCAGGATAAATGTCTTGATCGCGAACTCGTCGAGCCGGCGGCCCGCCTTCAACTTCTTGCCGATCTCAACGAACGCGGCCCGTCGCACCTCGTCAACCAGTTTGCCCGCCGCGATGTGCGAATCGAGCTTGGCCTGGCTCCAGCGTGCTTCGAAATGCTGCACCAGATCGGCTGAGCCCACCACTTCAAGCCCGATCGACCGCACCAACTCAATGGTGCCCGCATCCACCATCGCCACGTACGGCACGGCGCAGTTCTTGGAATACTGCATGGCCACGCGCTTCGCTCCGGCGGTGATGGTCTTCAAGCCCTCCAGTTGTTGCGTCCAACTGGAGTAGGCAAGTTTCGCGCCAGGCAACGCATCGATCATGCCCGCTTCAATGCGATGTACCAGCTTTTGCGGCTCGCCCTCGGCCGGAATCATGTAGTACCAGCGCCGCGTCGGCGTGCGCGTGGGCTCGAAGCCCAGCACGCGGTAGGCCAGCGGATCGCGAACGTGATGATCGAAAAACAACCATCCGTCCAGGTTTTCATCTCGCAGTGCTTTTTGAATCGCTTCGATATTCATAAGGGTTGTTACTATTCTATTCGCCATGCAATGCCCGTCGGTAGATGGGCAAGTCCGGCCACGTCTTTCGCATCCGCCACTGCGAATGAGACCACGTCGTCCAACCACTCCTGGCTCGCCCCGCTCCAATGCTGCGTGGCGACCGTCAACGTGTACTCCTGCCGCGTCAGCATGCAATCGATGGCAAAATCGATTTCCAATGTCTGGCCGGGTTCAAACGTTCCCAGGCTCTTCTGTTCCAGCCGTGTATTGGTTCCGAATACATCCACGCCCAGCCGGCTGCGGATCAGGATTCCGACAATCGGGTTTTCTGACTTTACGTTGAATCGGACGCGAATCCGGATCGTGATCTTCTCGCCACTGGCCACCACATGCGTCGGCGCACCCTGAGCATCGTAGATCTTAACTTCTTCAATTACGCTGGTGCCATCGCCATGCCGGAAACTCGCGTCCAGCTTGCCCGCCGCATGGCACTTTTCCTGCTCGTATTCGTGCACCAGCCCTACATACTGGTTCACCACATCGGAAGGCCGCCCGTCGGTAATCACAGCGCCATTCATCATCAACACGGCGCGGTGCGCCAGACGCTTCACCAGGCCAAGATCATGCGAGACGAACAGAATCGTCACTTTCTTTTCCCGCAGCTCTTCCAGTTTCTGGATGCAGCGATTGGCGAAGATCGCGTCGCCCACGGCCAGCGCTTCATCCACTATCAGGATCTCCGGCTCCACGTGGATCGCCGTGGCAAAGGCCAGCCGTACGTACATGCCGGTTGAATACTCCTTCACCGGCCGGTTGATGAAGTCACCAATCTCGGCAAACTTCTCGATCGATGAGAACACGCGCTCCACATCCTGCCGCGACAGCCCCATGATCTCGCCATTCAGGAAGACGTTTTCGCGCCCGGTGAACTCCGGATTGAACCCTGCGCCCAACTCCAGGAGTGCGGCGATGCGTCCGCCGGTGACGACTCGCCCGCTGGAAGGCCGAAGAATACCGCTGACAATCTGCAGCAGCGTGCTTTTACCGGACCCGTTGGGACCTACCAGCGCGACAATTTCTCCGCGTTCCACCTTCAGATTGATATTTTTCAGCGCGTAAAAATCGCGATGCAGTGCCGTTTTGCGGAACGGCAGCAACTCAATCAGGCGGTCCGTAGGACGGCGGTAGAGCGGGTATACTTTGGAAACATGTTGGACGGCGACCACGGTTTCTTTCATTTTAGCGTGATTGCCATCCCAGCCGGGTTTAATTCAAAGCTCCGGGTGTAAATCACTTGCATTGTTTTTCACGGAACCGCTCCCTCACGGTCGCGGCTCGGTGAGAATATGCCTGCCGCTCACCGAG
>CAIRSA010000487.1 GCA_903881085.1 uncultured Acidobacteriia bacterium | reverse complement strand
GCCTCTTCAGCAGAATCTGTGGGGTGATTCCGGCTCCGGCAATCGTCCCAAGTTGTGATAAAGGGCGATTTCCATCGCTTTGAAGGTGCGAAAGCCGTAGGATCGTCTGGTAACCACTCGGATTTTGTTGTTAAGCCCTTCGACGGCGCCACTGGAAATTTCCCCTTTGGCTCGAAACCAATTCAGGATGAGCGGTTCATGGGTGCGCAGCATCCGGGCCACCTTCTTCATCGGCTCCAAGCGGCACCGCATAGCCCGCTGGCACCAATAATCGAGAAAGCCCTCGGCCCAGGTCACCGATTTGTACGTCCAAAAATGAGAGAAGGCTTCCTTTAATTCCCAGGCTCGTGCCGTGGCCAGTTTGCTTGCGAGCAGGGCCTTGAGCTTTTGCCTCGCTCTGCCACGCACCCTGCTGGCGCGGCGTAGCAAGGGCCAGCGCATGCTCTTGAGCTTCTTTGCGGCTTCCTTACTATTTGCCCGCAGGCGTGTGCTCTCGGCGCGGCGCACCTGGTCGACCGCCTGGTTCATATGGCTGGTGATATGAAACCGGTCCAAGACGTGCAGCGCCTGACCAGCCTTTTCCTTGATGACATTCAAGTACGGCTTCCACATGTCGCTACACACAAATCGCAGCCCTTTTACGACCTCCGGCCCCAGTGCCTTCAGACCGCGCCGCAGCGTGGCTTGCGAACGGCGGCGCCCCACCCACAGCAAGCGCCGGCAATGCACATCGATTTGGTAGATGACGGTCAGAAAGTTGTCTGCCCGCATGCCATGTCCCCAATGAATCTCGTCTACTCCGATCGACTCGGCCCCGAGCAGTTCGCGGTGCGCCAGGCCCCACTCGACAAACCATTCCACCGACCGGTAAACCGCTTCCCAACTGGTCTGGAAGGTCTGCGCCGTTTCCTGCCAACTGAGCCGTCTCGCCCAGCGCGCCAGGAACCCCATCATTGTGCATGTCACCGGACGCTTGCCGTCGCTCCAGGGAATGTGTTCGACGACTATCCCATGCTCGGCACACTCCACTCGCCGGGGCGCGTAGCAGTAATAGGTCGGAATCCCCCATAGCGGCACAAATAGCCAGCGCCGTTCCGGCAAGTGGTCATAGCCTGGAGCCGGCTGCTGACAGCGCGAACAGCGCCCTCGGATCCCACGATGCGGCTCCACACGGATCTCGATCTCGACCGACTCCGATTGTCCAGGAATGCAAAGCATTCGCACCTCCTGGTAGACGAACCCGACGAAGCGTTGCACCTGATTCAAGATAGTCTTAACCTGTAGTTGAATGGCTGCTCTCCTGATTTGGATGAATCTCTTTCTCTCAATTGCAGGTTAATCCAATTCGATCGAGATCGGCCATTCTCCACTTCCACAAGGAAACCAAACTCAGAACTCACGTGTCCGCTTGGTTGGGAGCTTCACCCTCATATAAGGATTCTTCGGACGGGGGTGGGTCCCATAAGCGTTTACTTAAGGAGGAACCGTTTTCGCTTTCGTTTGGATTCGGCAAGACTTTTCGCGATCTCCGGCCAATTCGAGAGTGTGTTCGACAGGCCGTTTGCTGGTAGGATTGCCGCGCAGACTTCACGAAACATG
>CAIRSA010000486.1 GCA_903881085.1 uncultured Acidobacteriia bacterium | reverse complement strand
TAGAACCTGCCCATTGTAGATAGAGCCGATGCGAGCAGCCTCATCTGTATCCGTCAAGCCCCGCCCCCTTATGAGATTCCCGAATTTTCGAATAGGCGAGGTCATCTTCCACGACTTGGACGAATACATGTAGCTGAGTGTTCGCCGCAGGGCGTCAACGTCGAAGCTTGGGTCAAAACCGACAACCCCAACTTCCTTTTGTACAATACGCTTCAGTCGTTCGATCTCTTTAGCATGCCCGTTAGCGGCTAAAGCATCAGTTGGCTGCGGCCCGTCAACCTTGGCAATAGGCGGGCGCTGCAATATTTGTCGCGCCGGCGCACCACCATCTTCTTTTCTGTCGCTAACCTGAGTTGCTTTGGGTCGCGCAACGGGCGATGTCCGCCGACGGTCCCTATTATACCGGTCTAGAATGACGACCATCATCTCCGTGGCCGTATAGACCTTTCGCTTTTCGGGTTGCTTTTCGTTGATGAAATACATGTTGTTGATGAAATCCTGCTCGCGGTCGAGCATGGGGAAGACTGGCTTGCGATCGGCGTACTTCGCAAAAAGCGGGTGCTTTTCACCAACAAAAATCGCGTTGGAAACCACAAAGGTGCGGCCTGGCACGTCATTGATCTGAACCAAACCCGCCGGCACAAAACCCGCCGACTTCATGTTTTGGAAAATCGTTTCGTAAGTAGGCGGGCCGCCACCGAGGCACTGGGAAATGATAACCCCGTCATCCTTAAGCACATCCCGGATCAATGACAAATACTGGAAGAGCGCCTCGCGACTAAATTCGTTCAAGTTGGCGTTTGTGCTGACAATCTCATACTTGCGGTTCGCAACATCGCCTATGCGCCACCACGGGAAATGGTTGCAAACCGTCTCTCGCTCGATGGTCACAACCTTCTGGTCTTCATAATGGAAGGGATTATGCCACTTCAACTTTGGATGATAAGCGCCGTGATCGTTGATCGCGAGCTTGGAGAGCGCATGCTCGTCAAATCGTGAGCCGAAGATGTGCGAATTGATGTGGCTTTGCAGAAGGTAGAAAGCCTCTGTCGATTCTATCTGGGTGTAATCGAGCAACGATTGGTGGTCCCGAAGGAAAAAGGTCAAATAGCCGCAGCCAGGCCCTAATTCCAGCAGACGCGAGAAATTGGGAAGAAATCCGGTTAGCTTACGATAGATAACAAAGTGCGCGATCATCGTCGACAGCGGAAGCACAACCCTGTCACGCTGAAAGACTGAGTGATAAAAATCGATATAGTCGAGGCACGCGCTTACAAAAAGTTCTATATCGTCTTCGGTGAAGCCACCGACTTCCTTCATGTAGTAGTCGAATCGATCCTCTTGCATCGTGTCGAGGATTTGCGCCAGATCCAGGAAAGAATCAGCCCGAACAGGAAATCCCTGATTCTGAAATACGTAGGGGTCGTTTACGTTGGAAAGACGCCAATCCGCAATGGCCCTTTTCGCATGTGTTTCATTTGAACGATACGCACTGGCATCAAGCATTGATTTCGCGCTCCGGGACCGGCCAAAACTTGGCGTTTACTTCACTCCCATTAGCAAATGGGGCGAAATCCCGCTAGCCCTTCCCCTTATTCCCTAGCAGCCCTCCCGGAACCAATGAGGAAGCACTCGACTGTATGAACGGATCCGCTGGGAAATTTGACCTGTGCTCGTAAGCTGAAGGCGCCAAAGCACGAGAGCCTGCTTGTCGTCTGACGATATTAATGCAAAATTGCTTGCAATATTGACCCCCTGAGGGGTCTTTTCGCGTCCAATTCCGACCCCCTCTGACGTGATGTGTCAGCGTCCTTCCTTTTGGCCTTGGCGGCTGGGAAGGGCTGTCGGGGATGATTGGCGTGGACAAG
>CAIRSA010000485.1 GCA_903881085.1 uncultured Acidobacteriia bacterium | reverse complement strand
TGTCGCCTGAAGAGGATTCACGGGCGAATCCCATAAAACTCGGCGAAGATTGGCCGGTCAACCAGCGAAATCTTTCGAAGAGACTGCTTAGTGACATTGGGCGAATCGCCTGCGCCACCTATGGACATCCAATGTGTCGAAGGGTGGGGCGGGTAGCTGCACACCTGTGAAAATTCGGCACAGGTAGCGAGCGGGCAGGCTTTTGTTTGCATGGGGATAGAGTTTGGCGGGCGGGGTGCAATGAGAAGCTGCATGAGACCCACCGGATTTTCTCTTGTCGCCACCCTGGTATTCACTTGTGGCTTCGGATGGGGAATGCGCGCCGCCAGTGCATTTTACGGAAACGAGGCCGATGAACACAACGTCAACTCACGCTATACGGTAGAAAGCGTCCAGTTGCTGGGAGAGAGCGAAGCCCACCTGCCGCGCGCACTGCGCTACGAGTTGAAAAAGTTGATTGGCGATAAATTTCATCCCTCCACGCTGGAAGACCTGGCCGGCCGCATCCGCAAAGAGTTGCGCGCACGCAGCGTGGTGCAGAAACTGGAGCGAGGCTCCGATCCGAATCAGGTGCGGGTGGTGCTGGAAGTGAGCTACATCAAACACCGCGTGGATGCTGCGCCAACGCATCTGGTCTATCATTCGCGGCAAGGCATGTCGGGCGATGCGATGGCTACCGTGGAAGGCTTCAAGATTGGCGTGGTCACTAGCGCCGATGATTCGGTGGAGCGCTACTCCGGCATGATCGCGGGCTATGAGAAGGCCCTTATGAATGACCGTGTCCGCCTGGGCTTCCAGTTTGAGGCTTACCACCAGCAGTGGAACAGCAACACGCTGGTGGCACTGAAAGACGCTCCGGACGTGCCGGGCGAATACCGCAACCGGCTGGTATACACGCCGGAGATGACGCTAGAGTTGATGCCCGGCTTGACGTGGCAGACCGGCGTCCGCATGACGAATTTCCAAAAACAGTTTCCGGCCGCGCGAACTGAATCCGCCAACTCAATGATAAATACTCTGCGCTATCAGAAGGCTTGGGAGGATGCAGGTTTCGGGCGACAAACCCTGAACGCAGATTACAGTCTGCGCGCGGCCACCAGTTTGTTAGCAAGCGACTACGCTTATGCGCGCCAGCAATGGGCGCTGAACTACCTGTTTGAACAGGGCAAGAACCAGGTGTCGGCGGGGTTCAGCGGGGGCACGATTAGCGGCAAGGCTCCGCTGTTTGACCGCTTTGTGCTAGGCAACACGACGACGCTGCGAGGCTGGGATAAGTACGCGATTGCCCCGCTGGGCGGGAATCGTATGTTTTATGGGTCGGTGGAGTTCCGCCACCGGTCGCATCTGGCGGCGTTCTACGATACGGGCGCGGTGTGGGACGGCGGGCGTACCATGGAAGTTAGGCATTCGGCGGGAATCGGGGTTCGGAGTCCGAACTTTTTCTGCTTTGTGGCGTTTCCGATAAAAGAGGGCAGGCTGGAGCCGCAACTCATGACAGGTGTTAGCTTTTGATTATATCGCGCACAACGGACCCACTTCGGCGCGTCAATGTTGCCCAGCGCAATGAGGCAGGTTGCTGCGCCGAAGGGGCCTGTGCGCTTCGAATGGAGATTGGCGGCAGGCATAACCGCCGATTGTTTTTGTTGGGCGGGCTGGCCGCGCCACTGGCGCATGGCCTGGCTGTCGATGGGCTACGTGTGCGCTCGGACGGTGCGTTTCTACGGGCCACGACTCCGAATCTACAGTTCCTGACGGGGCGGCCGCTGCAACGGCTGCGCAATGGGGCCACCGTCCTTTATCTCTTTCAGTTTTCACTTTCCACTGACCAGTTCACGACCATTGCGCATCGCTCGTTTGAGCGCTTCGCGATCAGCTACGATCTGTGGGAGGAGAAGTTCGCGGTGACGCGGCTGGGCGGTGCGCATATCGCGACTTCGCACCTGGACGCGGTGCACACGCAGCAGTGGTGCTTGAGCCAGGTTACACTGCCGGCGGACGGGGCCGGACGCGAGCAGCCGGTTTGGTTGAGAATGGAAGTGCGCGTGGACGAGTCGAAGTTTTCGCCGCTGGTGTTCAGCAGCCCGCCGCTTTCGTTGAACCGGTTGATTGAGATTTTCAGCCGGCCTGCGTCGAGTGCGCAGGAGCGGTGGATGGCTGAGGCTGGTCCGCTGAAGATCGCGGAATTGAGCCGTTAATGAGTTCGCACAAGGCCGGCGCGGCCGCACAATTCGAAAAAACTGCTGGCTTTCGCTTGGGCGCCAGGCTCGGTTGTGCGAACAAGACGTTTAGAAGCTTACGGGCAAAACTGGTTGCCATCTTTCTTGTTGCCAGACTGGTGCCATTGGGCGTAACCCTGTGGATCTCCACTTCCCTGCTCGAATCGAGCCTGAGCTACGTTTCCACTGAAGAGTTGAATGAGATTTCGCAGTCGCTGGAGGCGACTGGGCGCGAGTTCTATCAGCGGGCGAAGGACGCGCTGAAGGCCGAGGCGGCGTCGGGGCAGGTTAAGCCGCAGGTGTTCGCGGTGAAGGACCGGGCACGCTGGCCGGAGGCGCTGCAGTCGTTCGCGGAGTCGGGCGATGACGAGCGGTTTCAGCTTTCGGGCGGCGAGGGCGACCGGCTGGAATACTTGGTTGGCAAGCCGGATGGCTCGGTGCTGGTTTATGAGCGCAAGCTGGGCGGCGTGGGGATGAATCGCGTGCGGCAGCAGCTGGCGCGGGCGCGCGAGACGGTGGAACGTGGAAATGTGCACAATCTGCGGCGCGGCATCACTTATACCTTGATGGTTGCGGCGGGCGCGGTGTGGATCGTGTCACTAGGGTTCCTGATTGTCCTGACGTATCGTGTAAGCCGGCCGATTCAGAAGTTGACGGTGGGGCTTTCGAAGCTGGCAGCGGGCGAGTTCGATACGCGGATTGAGAACCGGGCGAGCGGCGAGGCGGGGGCGGCGATCGATGCGTTCAACGCGACGGCGGCGCAGTTGGCCGAGGGGCGCGAGCGGCTGATCTATGTGACCCGGTTGGAGAGCTGGCAGGCGCTGGCGCGGAAGATGACGCACGAGGTGAAGAATTCGCTGACGCCGATCCGTCTGACGATGGAGGAGATCATTGCGCGGCGCAAGGATTGCGATGGGGCGTTTCTGGAGCAGGCGGCGCAGATTGTGGTGGATGAAGTTGGGACGCTGGAGCGGCGCGTGCGGGCGTTTTCGGAGTTTGCCACGGAGCCTCCGGTGCGGAAGTCGCAGCTGGATGTGAATGCGATGCTGGAGGAACGGGTGGCGTTTTTACGGGCGGCGCATCCGGAGGTGGTTTACGATTTGCAGTTGTCGGCGGAGCATCCGGTGGTGACTGGCGATGAGGATTTGTTGAAGGGCGTGCTGACCAATCTGCTGGAGAACGCGGCGCATGCGGCGGGCGGCGGCGGCGTGGTGCTGGGGAAGACTTTTGTGGAGCAGGGCCGGTCGGGGTTTGAGATTCATGATTCGGGGCCGGGATTGCGCAGCGATGTGCGGGCTTCGTTGTTTGAGCCGTCCATTACGTTTAAGAAGGGCGGGATGGGGTTGGGGCTATCGATTGCGCGGAAGGGCGCGGTGCTTTCGGGCGGGGATATTCAGTTGGTGCAGGGTGAGTTGGGTGGGGCGGCTTTCCGGGTGGTTTTGCCACAAGGCTGAATTAACCACGGATGGACACAGATGAACACAGATAAAACCAAGCAATGGCTACTAAACGGATTGTCATTTTAGATGATGAGGAAAATATCGGGCGGTCGCTGCGGATGATTCTGGAGCGTGAGGGGTATGCCGTTACGCTGACTACGACGGCTGCTCAGTTTCGCGCTTTGAATGGTCCGGCGGATGTCTATTTGCTGGATGTGCGGTTGCCGGATGCGAATGGGATCGATTTGCTGAAGGGTTTGACGGCTCCGGCGATTATGATTTCGGGGCATGGCACCATTACCGATGCGGTGGAGGCTACTCGGGCTGGGGCTTTCGATTTTCTTGAGAAGCCGTTGAGCCGGGATCGCGTTTTGCTGGCGATTAAGAATGCCCTGGCGCAGGCTTCGTTGCGCGAAGAGAACGAGCGGCTGCGCGAGATGGTGGTGTTTGAGTCGCGCATGATCGGCGTGAGCAAGCCGTTTCTGCGGGCGGTTGAAGAGGCATCATTGGCGGCGCGGTCGGATGCGCGGGTGTTGCTGATCGGCGAATCGGGGACAGGCAAAGAGTTGCTGGCGGCACATGTGCATGCGAACAGTCCGTTCGCTAGCGGGCCGTTTGTGAAGGTGAATTGCGCGGCGATTCCGAATGAGTTGCTGGAGAGCGAGTTGTTTGGGCATGAGAAGGGCGCATTTACAGGGGCAGCGACGCTGCGGCGCGGGAAGTTCGAACTGGCCGATGGCGGGACGCTGTTCCTGGACGAAGTCGGGGATTTGCATGCGGCGTCGCAGGCAAAGTTGCTGAGAGTGCTGCAGGAGGGCGAGTTTCATCGCGTGGGCGGCGAACAGTCGATCCATGTGAATGTGCGGGTGGTGTCGGCTACGAATCGCGATTTGTCGCAGATGGTGGCGCAGCAGAAGTTTCGCGAGGACCTGTTCTACAGGCTGGCGGTGGTGCCGGTGCGAGTGCCTGCGTTGCGTGAGCGGTTGCAGGATATCGAGCCGATGGCCTGCTACTTTCTGCATGAGTTTTGCACACGGAATAATTTCCGGGCGAAGTCGATTAATTCTTCGGTGATTGCGGCGTTTGGCGGGTACCGGTGGCCGGGCAATGCGCGCGAGCTGCGGAATGTGGTGGAGCGGATGGCGATTCTGTCGCCGGGCGATGTTTTGATGCCTGAGGCGGTGCCGATTGAGATCCGCATGGCGCACGATACGCCGGCGCCTTCCAGCTTGGAGCAGGTGCGGCATAACGTGGAGCGGGATCATATTTTGCGGGCGCTGGAGGAGGCGCGGTGGAATGTGAGCGGGGCGGCGCGGGCGCTGGGGATGGAGCGGACGAATTTGCATAAGCGGATCCGGGCTTTGGGGCTGGCACGGAGGTAGTTTACTTCTTCGCTTTCGGCGCCTGTACCCAGCCTTTGTCCTTCCACACTGCCCAGACGGCCATGGAGTGTCCGTGGCCTAAGCCGTATTCCTGCTTTAGCCAAGCTACCATTTCGGCTGCTTTCATGGTTGGGCCGTAGACATTTGCCGTGGTGGCAGCTTCTTTAAGCTCTTCTGGCGTTTTGCCTGTTTTTGATTTGATGGCGTCTAGATAAGCCTGGAATGACATATGCGGTCCTTGGTTTAGAGGTTTAGTCAGTATACCGGAATCATTCAGCCCGGACAACGACAAATGGCGCGGACCTTCTATTCATAGATCCACGAAATATCCACCAGCTTGATGACAGAGCGGCTGAGCCGCGGCAGGCCTGCGCCGCCTGAGGCGTAGCTGAGCAGGGCGCGGTTGCCGATGAAGTCGAGGGCGGTGTAGCAATACCAGCCGGTGGGGTCGGTTTCGATGCTTTTGATGTGTTGCCAGGTGCGGCCTTCGTCGCTGGAGGTGGCGATGGTGAGGGGCGAGCGGAGGCCATCGAAGCGGCGGCGTTGTTCGGTGTTGGTAACGGTGACATCGACGGCTCGCGCCCGTTCGGGGACACTGGAATGATCGTTCCAGATTGCGAGCAGGTCGCCGGTTTTGGGGATGCGCTTGATGGTGGCGGGCGAGAGGGGCGAGCGCAGGGGCGAGGGTTCTGGCGCGCTCCAGGTGTCGCCACGGTCAGTCGAATAGGAAAAGTATTGAGTGCCCATGGCGGTACGCATGAACATGAGCAGGCGGCGGTTCTTCAGTTCCACGATGCCGGGTTCCTGTAGGCCGTTCATGCTGGCGGAGGGGTTCTGGAGTTCGCTGCGGGAGCGGCGCCAGGATTTGCCTTTGTCGTCTGAATAGTAGACCAGCGCGACGCCGCGATTGTTGAAGCGCTTGGGGTCGTCGCTTTCATTGCGGTGGAGTGCGACGGGGATGAGGATGCGGCCGCTGCGGAGCTGAATTACGCGATCGTTGTTCAACACATAGTAGCCGATCTCCGGGATGGTGGGTTGGGGCGCGCTCCAGGTTTTGCCTTCATCGCGCGAGAGGCGGAGAGTGGGGCGGCAATCGAGCGTGGAATTTTTGCGCACGGTGAAGAGGGCGATTTCGCCTGAGCGCAGTCGAAGGAAGCTGACCGACATGACGTTGACTGCTCCGTCGTTGGCGACGAGCACGGTGTCGGTGGCGGACCAGGTCATGCCGCCGTCGGAGGAGTAGCGGGCGGCGATGTGGCCGGTGGCGAAGTCGGACGTGCCACTGGTGAATTTCGAGTAGGCGAAGAGGATGCGGCCGTCTTTGAGGCGGATGAAGCTGCCTTCGGTGTTGCGCGGGTTGGTGGGCGAGGGCGGGAGGTCGAGGGTAAGGATGGGTGCGGCGGCGAGAAAGAAGAGGACGTGGAACATTTCACTAGTGTACGACCAGGCGGGAGGTAGAGTTGGAGGCCTTTTAAAGTTATTGGTTGGGGCCGATTGCCAATCCGCCGCAGAATACCATTCTGCCACGACGGGGAGTGCGGTATTTTAAGAGAATGACACGCAGGGATCTTCTCGCGGCTTTGGCGGCTGCGCCTTTGGTTAACGCCGCAAGTGACATTGACAGGTTTTTTGACGAGTTCCTGACAGAGTGGATGCGTCATGAACCGGAAGCATCCACGACGATGCGTTTTTTTCCTGCCGCGGAGCAGGAACAGATGGACGCCAAGTTGAGCGACGATTCCGAAGAGGCATCGCACGCGCGGATTGCGCGGGCGCGGCAGGGACTGGCGGCGCTGGCGAAGTTCGACCGCAAGACGATGACTCCGGCACAGAGCTTTTCGGCGGATATGCTGCAGTATCAGTTGACTGACGTGGTGGGCGAGGAGCCGTATCTGGAATTGCGGTTCCCCATCAATCAGTTCATGGGGCGACAGGTGCGGTTGACGGGGCTGTTGACGGACATGCAGCCGATGCGCAGCGTACGTGATGCGGAGAATTTTCTGAGCCGGTTGGAGCAGGTGGCGAAGAGCGTCGATCAGTCTTCGAAATCCATGAATGACAGGGCGGCGAAGGGCATACGGCCGCCGGCGTTCATCGCGCAGGAGACGGTATCGCAGATGAAGCGCTTCATCGCTCCGGAGCCTGAGGCCAACATTCTGGTCACCACGTTTTCGAGTAAGCTGGCGAAGATTGAAGGCTTGGATGCGGCGCGAAAGAAAGCGATGACGGCACAAGCGGTGAGCATTGTGCGGGATGCGGCGTATCCTTCGTACCGGCGGTCGATCGACGGACTGGCGACGGCTCAGTCGAAATCAAACAATGACGCTGGCCTGTGGCGACTGCCGAAAGGCGACGAGGCTTACGCGTTTTATCTGCGGCGCTTCACCACTACCCGGATGACAGTGGACGAGATTCATCGCAAGGGTCTGGACGAAGTGGCGCGGATTGAAGGCGAGATGGACGCCATTCTGAAGACGATGGGGCGGACGGCGGGGTCGGTGACGGAACGGATGAAGGCGGTGAACGAGGAGTATGTTTACCCCGGCTCGCCGGATGTGCGGGCGACCGTGTTGGCGGACTACGCGAAGATCATTGCGGAGGCCAATGTGCGGTCGGCCGAGGCGTTTGACCGGCGGCCGAAAGCGCCGTGCATTGTACAGCGGATTCCGGAATTCCAGGAGGCGAACGCGGCGGCGAATTACTCTACTCCGCCGAAGGATGGTTCGCGGCCGGGGATCTTCCGCGTGCCTCTGCGCGGACCGGTTTTCCAGAAGACGGGTATGCGGACGCTGGCGTACCACGAGGCGATTCCGGGGCACCATTTTCAGTTGGCGTTGCAGGTGGAGATGGAGTCGCTGCCTGCGTTCCGGCGGTCGAATCCGTTTGGATCGATGTCGGCTTTCAGCGAGGGCTGGGGGCTGTATGCGGAGCGGTTGGCTAGTGATTTGGGTTGGTACAAGGGCGATCCGCGCGGGGATCTGGGGCGATTGAGCGGCGAGTTGTTCCGCGCGCGGCGGCTGGTAGTTGACACGGGCCTGCATGCGAAGAAGTGGACGCGGGAGCAGTCAATTGCTTATGGCATTCCGCAGAGCGAAGTAGACAGGTATGTGGTGATGCCGGGGCAGGCTTGTTCTTATAAGATCGGGCAATTGAAGATTCTCGAATTGCGGGAACAGGCGCGGGCGGCGTTGGGGCCGAAGTTTTCGCTCAAGGAGTTTCACAATGTGGCGCTGGGGAATGGGGCGATTCCGTTGACGCTGCTGGAGCGCGTGGTGAAGGAGTGGACGAAAGGGAAGCAGGGTTAGATCGATGCCGAGTCGTTACATTTTGATTGTCGCCTCGATTGCGCTGGTTTCGGCGCAGAGTAAATTGTTTCGGCCGGAGATGCTGAAGGAGCCTTCAGTGGCGAAGGCCTTGGCGTCGGTGGAGGCGCGGCGGGAGGGGATCATCGACGAGTGGATCCGGTTGGTGGAGATGCCTTCGCCATCCGGCAAGGAACAGGCGCGGGCGGCGTACATTCGGGCGGAGATGGAGAAGCTGGGGCTGGCGGACATTCGCGTGGACGAATTGCTGAATGTTTCGGGGGTGCGCAAGGGCACGGGCGGCGGGCCTACGGTGGTGTTCGCGGCGCATACGGATACCGTGTTTCCGGAAGGGACTCCGATCAAGGTGAAGCGAGAAGGCGACAAGTTGATTGCTCCTGGCGTGGGGGACGATACGTCGAATCTGATGGCTGTGCTGGAGATGTTTCGGGCGCTGGATCGGGGCGGAGTGAAGACGAAGGGCGATCTGGTGTTTCTGGCCTCGTCGCAGGAAGAGGTTGGGCTGGTGGGGGCGAAGCACTGGCTGGAGAAGAGCGGGTACAAGCCGACTATGTTCGTGGCAGTGGATGGTTCTGCGAATACGGTCTGGTACGGAGCTCTACGGATTACGCAGTTTAAGTTTTTCTACAGTTCGCCGGGAGCACATACGATGGAGAGCCGCGGCGGGCCAAGTCCGGCGAAGGCGGTGGCGAAGGCGATCAGCGCAATGTATGAGATTGAGTTGCCCCCCATTGTTGCCGGCCTTGATTCGTATAAGCTGCCTGTGATCAATGTCGGGATGTTGGGCGGTGGCACGGTGTTCAACGCGATTCCGCGCGAGGCTTGGTTTACGGTGGACCTTCGGTCGCTGGATAGTTCTATGCAGGACAGGCTGGCGACTGTGGTTGTGAGCGCCGCGAGGCAGGCGGCGGAGAAAGAGGGCGTGGGGTTCCGGACAGAAGAGCGGAGCATGGGCGATTATTCCAAGGCGCGGACTAAGGCGGATCGATTGAACGACCCGGTGGTGCAGACCGCGCTGGCAGTAACGAATCATTTCCGGCGGGCAGGCTCGGTTGAGATTGTAGCGGCAGACCTGGGGTCGACAGATGCAAACAACGCTGTAGCGATGAGAATTCCGGCAGTGTCAGTTGGTGCGGCGATGACCCATTTTGCGCACCGGTTGGAGGAGTGGGCGGAAGCGAGCAGTCTTGTGCCGGGGATTCAAGGGTTGGTTGCGCTGGGGGTTGCGTTGGCGGGGCGGTGATTGACAACCTCTGGTTAAGGGGACAGCCCGCACTGTGCGCAAGGGACAGCGTGGGCTGTCCCCGGGAGGCGTCCGGTTACTTCCCAGCTATGGCGTAGAGGGCGGTGCGGGTGCGGAGGTACATTTTGCCGTCGCTGATGGCGGGGGTGGCGTAGATGTTCTCTTCGAAATCGTTGATGGCCAGGATTTCCCAATCGCCTGCAGCGCGGAGGACCACGACTTTGCCGTGTTCGCTGGCGATGTAGATTTTGCCGTCGACGGCGATGGGAGAGGCGTAGAAATCTTCGAGGGCGCCCGTTAAGCGGGCTTGTTTTATTACCTTCCCTGTTTGCGCGTCCAGTGTGGTGGCGATGCCTCCGCTTTTGAATAGGAAGACCACGTTGTTGTAGACGATCGGCGAAGGGACGTCGGGCAGCGACTTGGCGAAACGCCATTTCACGTGGGTATCGGTGACGTCGCCGTGGCCGCCCAGTTTCACTGCGATGGAACTGTTGCGCGAGGCGCGGCGGTTGCGGTAGAAGTTCCACTCGCGCTCGTCTAGAAAACCGTCGCGGTTCAGGTCGATGGCGCGCCATGTGCCGGTGGGCTTCCAGGCCTGCGGCAACTCCTCCTGCGAAAGTTTGCCGTCGTGGTTTGCGTCGGCTTTGGCGAGGGCTTCGGCGAAGGTGGGGAGATCGACCTGCTGGCCGTCATCGTTGCCTACGGTCCAGCCGTTGAAGTAGACCGTGTCGCCTTCTATAGTGGGCGCGGACTTCGGCTGGCAGGTGAGGCCGCGCACGTACCAGAGCGTTTCGCCGTCGGCGACGGAATACGCCGTGAGCTGGTAGGAGCCGGGGGCGATGATTTGCGCGGGGCCTTTCTGTGGGTGGTAGATGACGGGCGTAGCGTAGCCGTTGCTGACGTCGCGCGGAGTTTTCCAGGCGACCTTGCCGGTGGCGGCGTCGACGGCGATCATGAAGCCGTCTGTATCCTGGTCGCAAACGAGAATCACTTTGCCTTCGGCATACAGCGGCGAGCCGGCGACGCCGTGCAGGCTGTTGAAGGGGCCGAGCGGAAGTTGCCAGCGCTGCTTGCCTTCGTAGTCATAGGCGACGAGGCCGAAGTCGGCGAAGAATGCGAAGAGGAGTTTGCCGTCGGTGGCGACGGTGGGCGCAGCGCGGTGGTTGAGGGTGTGTTGGAATTCTCGCTTGGGGGCGCGGACGGATTGGCTCCAGAGAATTTTGCCGGTAGTGCGGTTGAGGCAGAGCGTGATGAGGTCATCGCCTTTGGAGGCGGTGAGGAAGATGCGGTCGCCGATGATGATGGGCGAGGATTTGCCGTCGGGGAGTTCGGTTTTCCAGAGGACGTTTTTTTGAGGACCGAACTCGGTGGGGATCTGGCCGCAGTTGGGGCAGAGGCCTGAGCCGTTGGGTCCGCGGAATTGCGGCCAGTCAGCGGCGTTGAGTGCGAGGGCCAGCAGCGGGTAGAGAAGGTGTCGCATTGGGTTGGCTACTATACTACGATATCGCCGAGTGAGGGGACAGGCACCAGTGTCCGCGCGCTTCCGCCTTCGCCAAGGCTTCGGCGGACAAGTCGCTTGGGACACTTGTACCTGTCCCCGCAGCAGTGGTCTGGCGGGCGGGGAGGGATTCGTGACACAATAATCCAAATGCAAACCGCACCGGCTCATATCCTGGTTGAGAAGAAGCCCACGTACGCCCAGTGGCGGCTTTTAGTTCTATTGATTATTTCCGTCTTCATCAACTACATTGATCGCAGCAACCTTTCCGTATCAGCGACGAACATCCAGAAAGAGCTGGGGCTGAATGCCGACAACCTGGGAACGCTGCACTTTGCGTTCTTTCTGAGCTATGGATTTTGCCTGATTGCGGCGGGGTGGCTGATTGACCGCTTCGATGTGCACTGGGTATTCGGGCTGGGCTTTCTGTGGTGGTCGCTGGCGACGGCGGCGACGGGCGCCGTAAGTACGTTTGGAGTGTTGATGGTGCTGCGTGTACTGCTGGGCATGGGTGAGTCGGTTGCGTATCCGGCGTATTCCAAGATCATTTCGTCCGATTTTGCGGAGAGCCAGCGAGGGTTGGCCAACGGACTGATTGACGCGGGTTCAAAGATGGGGCCAGCGCTGGGCACTTTTATCGGCGGCATGATCGTGCTGAATTACGGATGGCGGTCGCTGTTTGTGATCCTCGGCCTGGGCGCGCTGGTGTGGCTGCCGTTCTGGTACATGTGCATGCCTAAGTCGCATGCCACTGTGAGCAAGAAAATCGACCCGAAGCTTGTGCCGACGGTGTTCGAACTGCTCAGCAAGAAGTCGGTCTGGGGCACGTTTTTCGGACTTTTCGCCATCAACTACGCGTGGTATTTCATGCTCAGCTGGTTCCCCTTTTATCTGGAAAAGGAACGGCACTTCAGCAAAGAAAAGATGGCGACGATGGGCGCCCTGCCCTTCCTGATGACGGCCATCGCTTCCACATTTGGTGGATGGCTTTCTGACCGCCTGATACGCGGTGGCGCGACTCCGACGCTTGTGCGCAAAAGCTTCATCATCTTTGGGCTGCTGATGACCACGCTGCTGCTGCCGGCGGGCATGGCACAGAATGACGATGTATCGATGGGACTGTTCCTGCTGGCGTGCTTTGCGTTTGGTTTCACGACATCGAACCATTGGGCAGTAACGCAGACCATCGCGGGACCGACGGCATCAGGCAAATGGACCGGCCTGCAGAATGCGTTCGGAAACCTGCTGGGCGGACTGGCCCCTTTCATCACGGGCAAGATTGTGGAGGCCACCGGGTCGTTCCATTACGCGTTTGTGGCGGTGGCGGTGATGGTGACGTTCGGCGCGCTTTCCTTCGCATTCATTGTGGGCCGCGTAGAGCCCATGAAGTGGCGCGATCAGAACGTGTAATGCAAGCCCATCTGCATGGTGCGCGAAGTATCGCCCGCGCCGCGCGAGGCGCCGACGAAGTTCAATGGATCGTAGGTCGATGTGATGCGCCCGAAGCTGGTGCTTAAAGCGCTGTTTGTGGGCAGGCCGAAGCGCACGGAGTTGGTCACATTGAACATCTCCGCGCGAAAGGCGAGCGTGTGGCGCTCGCGAATAGCGAAGGTTTTTCCCACGCGCAGATCCCAATTCTTAATTCCAGCGCCGAAGAAGGTATTGCGGCCGAGGGAGCCTTTGCCGCTGCCGCCAGGGTCGAAGGCGCGATTGGCGGTTGAAGTGTTGACGTTGGGATAAAACGCGGTGACCGGAAATTGTTCAACGGAATACTGCTTGCCCGTGGCGGGATTGGTGCGGCCGTTATCGATGCTGGCGCCGTAGAGGCTTTGGTTTAACAGCAGGGGACGATCATTGGAGACGCCGTCGCCATTGTAGTCATAACCCGCCGTGACGGTAAACGGATTTCCGGATGCGTAGGTATGATTGCCGCTGATGGTCCAGCCGCCAAGCGCCTGCCGGGTGAGTCCTCGGCCTTTGTTGAACCAGGGCAGCGTATAGCCGTAGTTGAGATTGATGCGGTGAAACTGGTTGAAATCGCTGAGGCCGCGGTTGCTGGCAGCGGAGCCGAATTCGGTGATGGTGACGCCGCTGGTCACATCGGACCCCGTGTCGATGGATTTGCTGAACGAGTAGTTCAGCGTCCAACGGAGGCCGCGGGAATAACGCTTGGTTACGGCGAGGCGCAGGGCGTTGTAGTAGCTCCAGGAGCCGTTATTGATGTACGTGATGGAGGTGTAGCGCGTATCGGGACGGCGGTTGTTGGTGCGCGGTTGGGCGAGCGAGATGTAGCCGGGCTTGGGATTGGTGTTGCCGAGATCGGGGTCGATCTTGTCGTAGAGGATTCCGTCCTGCGGGGAAAGAATCGGGAACTGGGCGCGGTTGAGACTGGCGTTCTGCAGCAGGCCGATGCCGCGGGTGCGGTTGAAGCCGACGCTGAGCAGGATGTTCGTGGGCAGGACTTTTTCGACTGTGAGATTCATTTGCTGCGAGGAGGGCATACCGAGATCGGGCGCGACCTGCACGGTGGCGATGCGGCCTGGGTTGAACGAGCCGGGGTTGTAGACGAAGCCGTTATCAGGGTTGCCGACGTTGAAGCTTGCACCGATGTCGCGGTAGACGCCATAAGGAGGCAGCGATCGCAGGCTAGCGCCGCCTTGGGTGAAGATCGATTGGAAGATGCGGCTGTGGTAGATTCCGAAACCGCCTCGTATCGAAAGTCCGGCCATCTTCTTCGGCGCCCAGGCGAAGCCGAAGCGCGGCTCGAGGCCGCCGAAGGTTGGATAGTTGTAGGCGATTTTTCCGTCGCGCTCAGTGGGGCTTTGCACTACTTCATAGCGAAGGCCGAGGTTCAGAGTGAGTGAGCGCGCGAGTTTCCAGTCGTCCTGAATGTATTGATTGAATTCGCTGAGGCGGTTGTAGGTGGTGAAGTTGCCGTAGCCTTTTTGAAAATCGGTGACGTAGCCGCGGAGGAAGTTCTCGTAGCCTTCGTAAAAGCTGGCCTGGCCGCGGACGCCGGTGGAGGCGAAGGTCCAGAAGCCGCGGGAGTAGTTGTCGGCGAGGTCGTCGAGATGCTGGCGGCGGAAGTCGATTCCGGCGCGCAGGATGTGGCGGCCGCGCACATGGGAAAGGTTGTAGTTGTACTGATAGTCGGTCTGGTAGCGGTGAATAGGAAACTGGCCGGCGCTGCCCATCGTGGTTGTCGTGTAAGGACTGGGGTTGCTGATGCGGACGATGGGCGTGTCGTTACCGCTGAAGATATCGACGAGCGTTGTACGCAGGCCGAGGCCGAAACGGAATTCACCGGTGGTGTTGGGACTGAAGATGTGAGTATGGATGCCGCCTACGCTTTGCTGGCGGTTGTTCTGGAACGCGGCTTCGCCTGCGATGAGGGAGTAGGGCTGGCGGCGTTGGCGGCTGTATTGATAGCGCACGCTGAACATGTCGCGCGAGGTGGCGTTGTAATCGAGCTTGCCGCTGTAGTCCTGATCGGGATAGTTGGCGGGCTTGGTTGCCGTAAGGCAGTGGTCGCAGAAGGCGAGGTTGTTGGGCTGCTCTTTGGGAAAGCGGTCAAGAATCGATTGCAGGAATTGGCGGTCCTGTTGAATGTTAGGATGCTGGGCGGGGTCGAGACAGGTGCGGCAGGTTCCGATTTGAATTTGTTCGTTAGGGAGGAAGACCCAGCGGGTGGAGGTGTTGTACTGGTGCAGCGCGGTGCGTTCGAAGCTGTGAAAGAAAAAGAGCTTGTTTTTGATGACGGGTCCGCCCACGGTGTAGCCGAATTGATTGCGTCGATAGGGGGCGCGGGGTACAACCGGAGTGCCATCGGGCTTAGATCCGGCGCTGTTGTTGAAGAAGCCGTTGCTGTTGAGCACCTGGTTTTGCAGGTATTCGTAGGCGTCGCCGTGGAACTGGTTGGTGCCGGACTTGGTTTGGACAAGGATGACGGCTCCGGCGGCGCGTCCGAATTCCGCGGAGAAGGCATTGGTCAGGACCTGAAACTCTTTGATCGAGCTGACGTTGACGTTCTGGCGGTTGGTGCCTTCGGAGGAGTCGTCGTTGTTGACGCCATCCACCTGGAAGGCGGCGGAGCGGCTGCCGGTGCCGTTGAATGACGCGTAGCTGCCTGAGGAGAGCGTGGGGTTGTTGACGCCGGAGTAACTGCCGGAGGATTGGAAGCCGGGCACCATTTCAAGCAGGGAGAGTATATTCCGCGAGGACATAGGGCGGTCTTCGATGGCCTTCTGATCGATGCTGGAGCTGACTGCGCCGGAGTTGGTTTCAAGCTGCGAGGCGGCGGCCACTACGGTGACTTCGCTCGAAACAGAGGCGACTTTCATTTGGAAATCGGCTGCGCGGGCGGCGTTGAGCTCCACCTGGGCGGGGCGTTGGAGGGTGCCGAAGCCCTGGTGTTCGGCGGTTACGGTGTAGACGCCGATGGGGAGGAAAGTGAGTTGGTAGTAGCCGCTTTCGTTGGTTCGTGTGTTGCGGGTTAGGCCTGTGTCTGGGCTTTTTGCTTCGATCTTCGCGCCGGCTACGGCTGCGCCGGATGCGTCGGCTACGTGGCCTTCGAGTGTGCCTGTGACGGTTTGGGCGGTTAGGGGCGTTATAAGGGCTAGCAGTAATAGCAGGCGGTGGGGCATATTTGGATGATAGCGGAATTGGGATTGGCCGGTTCGGTGAGGACGCGTATTGAGGGGACAGCGCGAACTGTCCCCGGAGCGACGTTGATGGGCGAGTGCCACTCGCCCGCAGATTGCCAATCTGCCCCACTTGTAAAGGTACGGTAAAGGTGCGGCGGAGTGGGTGGTGAGCGGGTTATTGTATAAGTGGCGATGGGTGCCCTTCCTACTAAACTTCCGGCTCCGACCGGTGCGCGGCTTCTGCTGGTGGATGACAATCACAAGCTGTGCCGGATGGTGAAGGAGTATCTGGAGCCGTTGGGTTACGATGTCTCGCTGGCACATACCGGCCTTGACGGGTTGGAGCGGGCGCTGCGCGATGAGTTCGATGCAATCATTCTGGACGTGATGCTGCCTGGCATGGATGGCTTCGAAGTGCTGAAGCGGCTGCGCGCGCATTCCACCGTACCGGTGCTAATGCTGACCGGGCGCGGCGAAGCGCCGGACCGCATTGCGGGTCTGGAACTGGGCGCGGACGATTATCTGCCGAAGACATTTTCGCCGCGGGAGTTGCTGGCGCGGTTGCGGGCGGTGATCCGAAGGTCGATGGTGACGGCGGCGCTGTCCGACAAGCAAGTGCAACCACCGGTTGTGGTAGGTGAGTTAAGAATCGATCCATCGGCACGGGCAGTTACTTTCCAAGAGCAGCCGCTTACATTGACAGCCACAGAGTATGACCTTCTGCTGGCGCTGGCGCGGGCGGCGGGGCGCGTGAAGACGCGAGAGCAGTTGTTGCTCGAAGTGGCGGACCGCGACTTTGAGTCGTTTGACAGGTCGATCGATGTGCACATTTCGTCATTGCGGCGGAAGCTGGGAGACGAGCCGAAGAATCCGCGTTTCATTGTAACGATTCGCTCCGCGGGGTACATGTTTATGAAGCCCGGCGCGGAGCAGCCGGCATGAGACCGAGATTTTCGCTGTATTCCAAAGTGTTGTTTCTGGCCTTTCTGAACCTGTGCCTGCTGGGCGCGGTGTTCGGCGTGTTCGTGCGGATGCAGTTCCGGATGGACGCAGGATCGTTTTTGCTGGCTCCGGCACAGAATCGCATCATGGCTCTTGCGCATACGCTAGCGCTGGAGTTGGACGAAACACCGGCCGCAAACTGGAATGCATTACTGGAACGAAGCGCACAGGCAAACGGCGTTAGTCTGTGCCTATTCGACGAAGATGCGGAGCGCGTAGCAGGGCCGGAGTTGAAGATGCCTGATGAAGTGTCGCGAAGACTGCAACGGCAGGCAAGACCGCGGGGCAGACCGTCTGCGCAGGCGCTGGAACAGAAGAAGAAAGGCCCTGGGAATCGCAGAGAGGGCGCTCCGCCGCTGTTCCTGATGGCGACCAATGAGCCAACTCAATATTGGGCGGGCGTGCGTGTTCCGCTGCGCCAGGACAAAGACGACCGGCCCAAGCCGGGTACGCTGATCCTGATGTCGCCTTCGCTGGTGGGGAGTCAGTTGTTCTTCGATCCCAAGCCTTGGCTGGCGGTAGTGCTGGCTGTGATTGTCGTATCCGTGGCGTGCTGGCTGCCGTTCATTCGGGGCATGACGCGCTCCATTTCGCAGATGACCAATGCCGCGGGGCAGATCGCCGAGGGGCATTTCGAAGTACATGCTGCAGATGGGCGGAGGGACGAGATAGGCCAACTGGGCGACACCATCAACCGCATGGCTGCGAAGCTGAGTGGCTTTGTCGGCGGGCAAAAACGATTTCTGGGCGGCATTGCGCATGAGCTGTGCAATCCGATTGCGACGATACAATTCGCGCTGAGCAACCTGGAGCGGCGCGTTGGGGAAGATCAGCGCGAGGCGGTGGCCGATATTCAGGAAGAGGTGCAGCACATGTCGGCGCTGGTGAACGAACTGCTTTCGTTTACCAAAGTGGGCATGCAGGCTGTGGACGTCAAACTGGTTCCAATTAACGTGGCAGGGGCGGTGGCTCGGGCCATTGAGCGCGAAGCAACTCCTGGCAGCGAAATTGTGAATCAGGTGGCAGCGGATTTGCGAGCCGAGGCGGATGAGGAGTTGCTGGTGCGAGCGATTTCCAATTTGATTCGTAATGCGCTGCGCTATGCGGGCAAAGCCGGGCCGATCACGATTGCTGCGCGCGCGGCCGCGGGGCGCATGTATCTGACCGTAAGCGATTGCGGGCCGGGCGTGCCGGAAGAGGCATTGGAGGAGATTTTCACGCCGTTTTATCGAGTGGATTCGTCGCGCGATGAAACAACAGGTGGCGTGGGATTGGGACTGGCGCTGGTGAAGAGTTGCGTGGAATCGTGCCGGGGTAGCGTGCGGTGCCGCAACCGGAAACCATCTGGACTGGAAGTGGAAATTGAGTTGGAAGCTTATGGGTAGAATTTTGTTGCTGGCCGCGCTGCCGTTGCTTGCCGCGGCGGCCAACTGGCCGCAGTGGCGCGGGCCTTCGAATGACGGCATGGCGGTGGGCGATGCTCCGCTGAAGTGGAGCGATACGGAGCATGTGAAGTGGCGGGCGGAGATTCCAGGGCGCGGGCATTCGTCGCCGGTGGTATGGGGTAACCGCGTATTTGTGACCACGGCGATCGGCGCGCCGACGATGGGTCAAGGGCCGGGTGGAAGGCCTCCACGGCCGGATGGGCCGCCGCCGGATGGGGACAGGCCGCCACCGCCTCGCGATGGGCGGCCTCCGCGGCGTCCGCCTCCCGGTGGGCCGCGTGGTGGCCTGCGTGGTGGTGGTCCTCCGGATGGACCGCAGTCGGAGCAGCAATGGGCTTTGCTGTGCCTGGACCGGGCGACGGGCAAGGTAATTTGGCAGCGGACGGCGGTGAAGGCTGTGCCGCATCAGGGGCATCGTCCGGGCGATGGATCGTTCGCCAATGAATCGCCGGTGACCGACGGCAAACACGTGATCGCGTACTTTGGATCGCGCGGGATTTACTGCTACGACATGGACGGCAATCCGGTGTGGAAGAAAGAGCTGGGCGTGAAGTTCGACATCTTCCATCAATATGGCGAGGGGACCAGTCCGGTGCTTGATGGCGAGCGGCTGTTGATCAAGGGCGATCATGAAGGCGAGTCGTTTTTGATGGTGCTGAATAAGAGCACGGGCGAGCAGATCTGGCGGGTGAAGCGCGAGGAACGGACATCGCATTCGGTGCCGCTGGTGATCACATTTGAGGGGCGCAAACAGATTATTACGACGGCGACGAATCGCATCCGGTCGTATGATTACCAGACCGGTGCTGTGATCTGGGAGTGCGGCGGGCTGGGGATGAATGCTATTCCTGCTCCTGTGGTGGCGAATGGCATTTTGTATGCGATGACGGGGTATCAGGAGCCGAAGTTGCTGGCGATCCGGCTGGGTGGCAAGGGCGACATCACGGGATCGGAGCGCGTGCTTTGGTCGGTGACGCGCGACAATTCCTACGTGCCTTCGCCGTTGGTGCATGACGGGCGGTTGTACGTGGTGCGCGACGGGGGCTTTCTGACGGCCTACGATGCGGCTAGCGGCAAGCCGGTTTATCAATCGGTGCGGGTTCTGGCCGGGCATACGTTCAAGGCGTCGCCGGTGGGGGCGAACGGTAAACTTTATCTGGCCAGCGAACAGGACGATGTGATTGTGGTAAAGATGGGCGATAAACCGGAAGTGCTGGCAGTAAACACGTTGAAAGATCAGGTGTTTGTTGCTTCGCCGGCGATTGTGGACGGGGAGATTTTTTTGCGCGGCGCGGGGGCGCTGTTTTGCATACGGTAGTGGAATTGTAAGGGGCGGGTAAAAGTTCACCCATTTCCATTCTGGCGATGGTAACAATAGAATGGATTAATAATGGGGAAAATAGTTTTTTGGCTGGCACTGGCGTGCACGGGGGCGATGTACGCGCAGAATTCGGAGTCGTTCGGGGGCAACATTGTGCTCGGGCGGCCGACGGACCGATCCATCACTGTGAATGCACAGTTCACTTCGGATCAGGACGCTGTGTTTTTGGACTACGGCACCGCTGCGGGGACCTACAGCGGCAAGACCGGCGTGAAGAACGCGATCAAAACGAACGTACCCTTTCAGGATGTGATTTCCGGTCTGAGCGCGGACACGCTTTACTATTACCGCGTGAATTCCATGGCCGCGGGCAAGACTGTTTTCAGCCAGAGCGCCGAACACACGTTCCGCACGCAGCGGGCGAAGGGCAGTTCGTTTACCTTTACATTGGTGTCCGATTCGCATCTGCCGGTTCAGGGGCATTGCAACCCCGCGCGCTATGCGCTTACGCTGCAGAATGCGCGAGAGGATAATCCTGACTTTCACATCGACCTGGGCGACACGTTTTATTCCGACAACATAGGTGGACCGGGGGCAGCATCCAAGCTGACTTACGATCAGGTGGTGCAACGGGTGATCAGCCATCGGCCGTATTTCGGGATTCTGACGCATTCCGCTCCTTTGTTTTTGGCCAACGGCAACCACGATGGCGAGTATCTGTTCTATACCAAGCCGGCTTCGAACATCAATGCAAGCCTGCCGGTGTGGGAGACGAATGCGCGGTTGTCGCAGATTCCGACGCCGGTGGCCGACAGTTTCTATAGCGGCGACACTACCATGCATCCCGAAATCAACGGTGGCCAGCGGCAAAGTTACTACGCGTGGGAGTGGGGCGATGCGTTGTTCGTAGTGTTGGACCCCTATTGGGAGATGGTGGACCAGAACGGCGATACGTGGAATCCGATTCATGGCGACCCGCAATATTTGTGGTTTCGCGACACGCTGCGCAAGAGCAAGGCCAAGTACAAATTCGTTTTTGAGCATCACCTGCTGGGGCAGTTGCGCGGAGGCGTGGAGGTTGCGCCTGATTACGAATGGGGCGGCCAGACTCGCGGGCCAGGGCAGACGTTCGCACAAGCCCGGCCGGGGTGGGACAAACCGATCCACCAACTGATGGTTGAAAACGGCGTGACGGTTTACTTCCAGGGCCATGACCATCTTTTTGCGCGGGCGGCACTGGATGGAGTGACCTATGTTACGGTGCCGATGCCTGGCGCGGGGCCTCCGGGTTCGAGCGACTACTTTTCTGGAAACCCAAATGGCGGATGGTTCAGCGGCTACGGCAGCAGCACATCTTTGCCGAGTTCGGGCCATGTACGCGTGTCGGTCGCTCCGGCCGGGGTGAAGGTGGAGTATGTTGCGGTGAAACTGCCTAAGTTAGATACGGGCACTAACAAAGAAGTTGTTTACAGCTTTACGGCGGCAGCGGCGAATCCGCCGAAGCTGGCAATTGTATCTTCGGCCAGTTATCAGGAGATTGCCGTAGCTCCGGGGTCAATTGCGACGGCCTTCGGAAGTGGATTGCCGGCCAGTGGAGCAACGGTTCAGGTGAAAGATAGCGCGGGGATGGAGCGGGCGGCGCAGGTGTTATCATCCGCTTCGACGCAGGTGAGCTTCGTTGTGCCGGATGGCACGGCATCGGGCGCTGCGACTGTTACGGTTTCTGGAGCGGCCGTGGGCGCGGTGGTTGGCACCACGCAGATTGCGGCTCTGACGCCGGCTATCTTCGCGGCGAACGCAAACAGCGCGGGCGTGGCGGCGGCTGTGGCGGTTTTGGCCAAGGCGGATGGAACGCAAGTGGTGGAACCGGTATTCAACTGCCCGCGGGCGGGTGGATGCGCGCCTGCACCATTAGACATGGGCACGGCGGCGGATCAGCTGATTCTTTCACTCTACGGAACGGGAATCCGCAACCGTGCGGCGCTTTCGGACGTATTGGTTTTTATCGGCGATGATAAGTGCGATGTTTTGTACGCCGGTCCGCAGGGTACTTTCGCGGGGCTGGATCAGATCAATGTGCGCGTGCCGCGGACAAGGATCGGCGGCGGGGCGGTTAGTGTGATTCTTTCGGTCGCGGGCAAGAGCGCGAATGTTACGATGGCGAGCTTCAAATGAAAACTATTTCTTTATCGATTTGTACATTATTAGTCGCTGGCCAGTTACTGGCGCAGGGGCCGCCTAAGCCTCCGCCTCCTGGCCAGGATGGGCTGATCAAGGCCGGCATGGGCGACGTGCTGAAGCTGAATGCCTATGCGGACAACTGGTGTGTCGTTTACATCAACGGGAAACTGGCGGTTGCTGACCAGATTGAATTTTTGCCACACAATGTTGTTTCCGTGAATGTGCTGCCGATCTATCCGATGACCATCGCAGTGATGGCGAAAGATAACGCGGACCCGAAAACGGGGCTCGAATACGGCACTCAGATCGGCGACGGTGGCTTTATTCTAAAGCTGGCCGATGGCACGGTTACCAGTTCGGCAT
Source organism: uncultured Acidobacteriia bacterium (assembly GCA_903881085.1). Lineage (GTDB taxonomy): Bacteria > Acidobacteriota > Terriglobia > Bryobacterales > Bryobacteraceae > CAIRSA01. The sequence goes on along the minus strand of CAIRSA010000485.1, from coordinate 8,928 downwards.
GGAAAGCGAAAAACTTCTTCAAAGGTCCGCTCAACAGCAACATCGCTAATCCGCAGGTGATTCATACGCCGATTCCGGCGAACTGGTTTGCGGTCGATTTCGATGACAGTTCGTGGGCGGCGGCGACCGAATATACGACCGCGGACGTAAAACCCGATGGCGATTTCGCCAGTTACGACTTTACCGGCGCGAAGTTCATTTGGAGTGATGACCTGCTGTTGGACAACACCGTGATCTTCCGGTATACCGCGAAGGCGCCGGCTAACTACAAGAAGGCTTGGAATACGGATGGGGAGATCAATGTTACCAACATCGTGAATGAAGCGAAACTGGCGGTATATCAGGCGCCGAATCTCTTCACCGTGAACGCGGACGGGCTGGCGACGGGATATCTGACACGGGTCCGCGGGACGGCGCAGACAACCGAGCAGTTCGCACAAGTGACCAACGGTGCGGCTGTGCCGATTCCGATAGATCTTGGGCCGACGGCCGATCAGGTTTATCTGGTGTTATACGGAAGCAACTTGGGGAGTGCAACGACCGCTTCCACAACGGCCACAATCGGCGGCGTAGCAGCCCCGCTTGTTTATGCCGGGAATCTGATTCCCGCCAACGGCGTGGCGCAATTTAATATTCTGGTGCCAAGAGAGTTGGCAGGCAAAGGCGCGGTAGAAGTTGTCATTTCCGCAAATAGTAAAACGTCGAACACTGCGCTGGTTAACATCAAATGAGAATGATTATTTTGTTTCTCCTCATCTCGGGCTCTGCATTCGCACAAACAACTGGCAAGCCAGCGGTGACTGCGATCACAACTGCAAGCGGCTTTGGCGGCTTCGCGAGCGCGGCGGCACCTGGATCGTATGTGGAGATTTATGGCTCCAATCTGGCGGGCACCTCACGCGGATGGGCCAGTAGTGATTTCAACGGGACCGCGGCACCATCCTCGCTCGATGGGGTAACGGTGACGGTTGGTGGAATCCAGGCGTATGTGAATTACGTGAGTCCGGCGCAGGTGAACATCCAAGTTCCCGACTCAGTCCCAACTGGCGGCGCGCTGCCGGTTGTGGTCAGTTATCAGGGTCAATCGAGCACGGCGGTGAACCTCACCATCAATGCGCAACAGCCTGGTATGCTCGCTCCTGCGAGTTTCAAGATCGGCAACATTCAATATGCGGCGGCGGTGCACGGGGCATCGGGTGCATTTGTGAGCAACGGGAATATTACGGGGGTAGCGTCGGCTCCGGCAGTACCAGGTGAGACCGTAATCTTCTATGGCACGGGCTTTGGCGCGGTTTCGGGCAGCAAGGTGGCGGGACAGGTGGCGAGCGGACAGACATCGCTGGCGACTCCGTTCACGATGACCATCGGAGGCGCGACGTCAACAGTGCAGTACGCTGGCCTGGCGCCGGGGTTGGTTGGGATTTATCAGTTCAATGTGATCGTGCCGCAGAACCTGACAACCGGAGATCAACGCGCGCAGTTCAGCTTGAACGGGACTCCAAACACTTTGCAGACTCTGTATGTGCCGGTTAGCGGCACGACGAAGGGCTCTGGGCCCGGTGCGCCCACTGGGCTGACGATCACGCCGGGCAACACCACTGCTACCATTGCATTCACTGCGCCTGGCGATTCGGGGATCACGGGCTACACGGCAATTTGTACGGCGGGGGCAACTTCGAAGACCGGAAGCGGCGCGTCGAGTCCTTTGATTGTATTGGGGCTTACCAACGGAACAGCCTATTCGTGCACTGTCGCGGCTAGCAACGCATCGGGGGCGGGTGTGGCGTCGGCCAACGTGACCGTCACTCCGGCGTTGGCAGCGTCGTCCACTTACAACACGTTGTGGATTCCGGATACGATCACCGGAACTACCTTCAACGTCACGTTGGGCAAGAAGACGAGCCAGTTGCGAACAGGCGCGACCACGAATACTTACGGTTACAACAACTCGGCATTTTGGGGCCCGACGCTGATCATGAACAAGGGCGACGTGGTGCAGATGAATGTGACGAATCAGCTCAGCGAATCGACTACGACACACTGGCATGGATTCCATATTCCGCCTCAGACAGACGGTGGTCCGCATCAGCCGATCGCGGTTGGTGAAACGTGGACGCCATCCTTTGAGATTAAGAATAACGCGGCTACTTACTGGTATCATCCGCACTTACATGGCAAGACGGCGGAGCACTTAATCTATGGCGCGGGTGGATTCATCATAGTTAGGGACGCAACGGAAGCTGCTCTGCCGCTGCCGCGCACTTACGGCATCGACGACATTCCTGTTGTCATGACGAGCCGGCGCTTTCTTTCCACCAATCAATTCGACGTGGTGACCGACATCTCACCTTATGGCGACTTTATGCTGACGAACGGAGTGATGAATGCACAGGTCAACCTGCCGGCGCAGTTCGTGCGGCTGCGCCTTTTGAATGCAGAAGTGGAGCGGGCTTACAATCTGGGCTTCAGCGATAACCGGACCTTCTGGGTGATTGGCAACGATGGCGGCTTGCTTGATGCGCCTATTCCCGTCACACGCATCAAGCAGTTCGTTGGCGAGCGGTTGGAGATTCTGGTGGACTTATCGAAGGACGCCGCGGGAAGTTCGCTCGACATGATGGCGTACAACTCGAATCAGATTTTCGGCTTTCCTGGTGGCGAACCAGGACAAACCGGGACATTTGGCAGCTTGCTCAACAACAAAGACTTCAAGGTGATGCACATCAATGTGACCGGAGCCACGGGCAACGCGATTACGAGCCTGCCGGCAACGCTGGTGAAGAATACTTACTGGACGGCGGCCGATGCTACGGTGAAGCGCACGATTACGGTAACGGACAAAGGGCCGGGCTCGCCGTTTTCGTTCGATAACTCGGCGTTCAACATGGACAAGATCAATCAAACTGTGAATCTGAACAGCATCGAAGCATGGACGTTCACTAACAATCGCACGTTCAGCCACTCGATCCACATTCACGATGTGCAGTTCAAGATTGTCTCGCGCAGTTCTGGCTCGTTATCGACTTATGAACAGGGCTGGAAGGACACGGTGGAGGTTCCGCTGGGCGAATCGGTAACGTTTGTGGCGAAGTTTGAGGACTTCGCGGATGTGGTGAACCCTTATATGTACCACTGCCACTTTTCCAACCATGAAGATGAGGGGATGATGGGGCAGTTTATCGTGGTTAAGCCGTAGGAGTGTTTGGGATGATTCTGGTTGCCATCGCGGCGTTGTTCATCGGCTCGGCCGGCGCGGAAGAGGTCTCGATCCGATTCCGCGCCACCGTTGGCAAGGAAGATTTGCGCTGCGGCAGCAGTTACTCGAACATTGGGGTTACTAAGTCGACCATTACTCCTCGGGACTTCCGCTTTTATGTTCACAATGTGCGTCTGGTAACTGTGACGGGCGGCGAGGTGGCCGTCGATTTGAAGCAGGATGGCAAGTGGCAGTATGGTGGGACGGCGTTGCTGGATTTTGAAGACGGCACAGGCGGATGCAGGAACGGCACGGCGGAGATGCATCGAGAAGTAACGGGCAGTGTTCCCGCTGGTGGCAAGTATCGCGCTTTGCGATTTGCGCTTGGCGTGCCGATGATGCAGAACCATACGGAACTGCTGTCGATGCCCTCGCCACTGAATCTTACGGCGCTTTCGTGGGTGTGGAATGCCGGGCGCAAATTCGCACGACTCGATTTCGCGAGTACGGGTGCGCCGCGCGGTTATCTGGTGCATCTGGGAAGTACGGGATGCACGCCGAACAGTTCTGCCACCCGTCCGCCGACGCAGTGTGCGTCGCCGAACCGGGTTGAGGTAGAGTTGACGGACTTCGATCCTCCGCGCGACGAAGTGATTGCAGACCTGGCGGCAATATTGAAGGATTCGAATGTAGACAGGCTGCCGGGCTGCATGTCAGAGCCTGATAACCCATCGTGCGTGCCGATTCTGAAGAACTTTGGGACGAAGGCCGGGCAGGCGCAGACGTTTTTCCGGCGTGGAGTTAGGCGATGAGGCTAACGCTGGTACTGATTGGGTTGGCAGCGGCCAAGGGCTTTGCTCATGACGCCAATGGGCGGACCAGTGCGCCCATCGAGTCGCGGCGACTGGTGAACCCATTGAAGACGAATGAGGCTGTGTTGTTTGCGGCGGGTGCTACGTTCAACAAATTGTGTTCGCGCTGCCATGGCGAGGATGGCAAATCGCAGACTAAGTTGGCGGCGACGCTGCCCTACCGGCCAACCGATCTTACTAACTATTTGATGCAGCAGATGAAGGATGGCGAGATCTACTGGATTGTTTCCAACGGCGTGGATCAACGAATGCCCGCTTTCGCCAAGGAACTGACGGAACCGCAACGATGGGAGCTGGTGTTTTGGGTGCGCGAACTGCGTGTGCGGCAACTCTACAAAGAGCGTATTCAACTGGGTGAATTTGACTGGCAATTGCCTCCGGGGTTTCCGTTTCCTAAGGTTCCCGCGGATAATCTGATGAGCGCGGAGAAGGTGGAACTGGGGCGTCATCTGTTCTACGATACGAGGTTGTCGTTGAATCAGAAGCAGTCGTGCGCCAGTTGCCATCAACAGTCGCGAGCGTTTACGGATGGCCGGGGGCGTGGCCTGGGCTCGACGGGGGAGTTACATCCGCGCGGTCCGATGAGTCTGATCAATACCGCTTATAGTCCGATACTTACTTGGGCCAATCCAAATGTTACTAAGTTGGAGCAACAGGCACTGGTGCCGATGTTCGGCGATCATCCGGTTGAGTTGGGCCTGAATGGGAAAGAGGATCTTCTGGCGCAGCGGTTGAAGGGCGAGCCGCGGTATCAGAAGCTATTCCCTGCCTCGTTCCCGAAAGATGCCGATCCATTCACTGTGCTGAATGTGACGCGGGCGATTGCGGCGTTTGAGCGGACGCTGCTCGCGGGTGACTCTCCGTACGATGAGTACCGGCGGGGGGATGACCCCGACGCGATTTCTGCTGCAGCCAAGCGCGGGGAAGCGCTGTTCTTTGGCGAGCGGCTGGAGTGCTTCCATTGCCACGGTGGGTTTAATTTCACGGGGTCTGTGGACTACTTGAACAAGGGCACGGCGGAGATTGAGTTTCATAACACTGGCTTGTATGAAGCGAAGCCGGATGAGCATGCCGGGCTTTATGAGTTCACGCGGAAGCAGGAGGATATCGGGAAGTTCAAAGCACCCTCTTTGCGCAACATCGCGTTGACCGCTCCTTATATGCACGATGGCAGCGTGAAGACGCTGGATGCGGCGATTACGCATTACAGCAAGGGCGGGCGCGCTGAGAATCCGAATAAGAGTGAGTTTGTGCCTGGGTTTGAGTTATCGGCGCGGGAGCGGGCGGATTTGTTGAGTTTTTTGGAAAGTTTGACTGATGCGGGTGTGGCTGTTAATCCGCGGTGGGCGGATCCTTGGAGGAAGGTTACGGGGACAGACAGGTCGCCGGTCCTACCCTTGCAGCACCGGTTGGTGGGTGAGGTAGTGGCGGTTTATGCGGATTCGGTGGCGCTGCATCACTCTGCGGTGCGAGGGTTCTTGGATGCGATGAAGGCTCCTTCGGCGCGTGAGTTTTTGGTGAAGGATCCGCACCAACTGGCACAGTTGAAGCCGGGGATGAAGGTCTCCTCCGGCGTTAAGAAGCGTGGCAATGATTACGTGCTGGAACAGATTCAGTTGAGAGGGAAATGATGATTAGATACTTATTTGCCATATTGAGCGCCGCAACGGCGTTGGCGCAAACTCCCACGATTACCGCGATCGCAACGGCGGGCGGATTCGGCGGGTACGCAGGGGTAGCGGCACCTGCGTCGTACGTGGAAATCTACGGGACGAATCTGGCAGGAACTTCTCGCGCGTGGGCAGGCAGCGACTTCAATGGCCCGGCTGCACCCACGACGCTCGATGGAGTTTCGGTGAGCGTCAATGGAGCGCCCGCGTTCGTCAATTACGTGAGTCCGGGGCAGGTGAATGTGGAATTGCCGGACCGGCTTCCCAATGGCCCGGTGCCGGTGATCGTGACCTACAAGGCGGTAGCGAGCGCGGCAGTGAATCTGACAATCAACGCCACGCAGCCGGGCTTTCTTGCACCACCCAGTTTCAAGGTGGGCGCGACGCAGTATGTGGCAGCGGTGCATGCGGCAACGGGCGCGTTTGTGAGCAACGGCAATATTCCTGGGACCACCAATGCCCCGGCACAACCGGGCGAGACCCTGATTTTTTACGGCGTCGGGTTCGGACCTCTACAACAGGGGCCGGTGGCGGGACAGATCGCCAGCGGGCAGTCGGCGATTACCAATAGGCTGACGTTGAGTTTCGGCAACGCGGCCGGGACGATCGCCTACGCGGGCCTGGTGCCCGGACTGGTTGGCGTGTATCAGTTCAACGTGGTTGTTCCGCAGAACGCGCCGGGTGGCGACGCGTTGATCACGACGACGATAGGCGGGCGGCCAAATACGCTGCAGACACTTTCGATATCGTTCCGACCGCCGCCTGCGCCGGGCCCGCCGCAGAACGTGAGTGCGACGCCGGGCGACAAGAGCGCGATCATTTCCTTCACCGTGCAAGGCGGCGGTGGTGGTGGCGGCGGGGCTCAGGGCACGCAATATACAGCCACTTGCACGGCAGGCACGGATTCATTCAAGGCAACAGGCACGAGCAGTCCACTGACCGTTACCGGACTTACGAACGGCACGTTGTATTCGTGCAGCGTGACGGCAACATCCCCTTCGGGCACCAGCAATCCTTCGCCAGCGGTCAGTGTGACGCCTGCGGTTGGCGCAACACCAACTGGCTTTACGCTCAGCAGCACGGTTGGTCCGAACAGCGGAGTGTTGCCATCCGATTACACTTGCGACGGCATGGGCGCTACGATTCCGATTTCCTGGACAAACGTACCGGCAGGGACCAAAGAGTTCGCGCTGCTGATGACGACGCTTCCCGGCGATGGAACCACGAAGTGGAACTGGGTGCTGTACCATATCCCGGCGACAGTGACGAGTTTGACTAAAGACAGCTTTATGGTGGGGACAATGGGCATCGGTAGTGACGGTCCTGGGCAGGTCTACAACCCACCCTGTTCGCAGGGGCCGGGGACAAAGCTGTATACTTACACTCTGTACGCGTTGTCGGATGCGCCAACTTTCAGCGTGCCGGCGGCACAGGTAAACGGCCAGATGGTGACCGACGCCATCTCGTCGTTGAAGCTGGGCTCGGCGGTGCTGAATCTGAGCGCGACACGTACAAACAACACCGGGTCAAGTACCGCGTGCGCGCAGATACAAAGTTCGTTGCGTGCATCCAAGTCCGGCACGGCTTCGGTCAGTTGCGATGGCACTTACGGGTACATCAGTTCGCTTGGCATTACGACGCAGCCAATGATGACTGGCATAACTTCGACGAATCTGCAGGTGCCCACACAGACCAACTTCCAGGGCGCAAATGGCTGGAAGATTCCGCTGGCTCCAACTATTGCGCCGAAGCCCACGGATGTTGTCGATGGGCCGTTGGGCGTGGCAATCAACGGCGTGCCGATCTTCAATCCTTGCACGCAGGGCGGCTGCGTGACCGGAGGCGATACGAAGGTGCTGGGACAACTGGATAACTGCAACGGACATTCGGGACGGGCCGATGATTACCACTATCATGCTGCTCCGACCTGCATGATGGCGGATCAACCGCCGACCTATTGGGACACGCATCCGCTCGGATGGGCACTCGATGGGTACGCGATTTTCGGCTACCATGATGCCGATGGCACTACGGCGGTGCGCGACAACATCTGCGGTGGTAACACGAAGACCGTACCGAATGCGCCGGCCGGTTATTCGTATCACGTGACGGACGCATCGCCCTACGTTGCCTCGTGCCTGATTGGCGTTCCAAGTCCGGATCTGGCCAACCAGGGGAGCAAGTATCATCCGTTCCGGCAGCCGCCGGTGGTTCCATTCAACAATACGAACATGACGCTGACTACGGATCCAAAGGATGGCTACCAGGTGCTGCAATTCACGTCGGCAAGAGCCTTCGTGACCAATGAAGCCGGCAATGACAGCTATAACAATGCTCCGGGAACCTACCAGATCCGCTATAAGCAGGTGACCGGAACGGATCTGCAGGCGTTGCTGGCGCAACCCAAGAATGCCGCGTTCACAGCTTGCTGGAACTTCCAGTTCCTGAATAGCAGTGGAGCGACAACGCAACCGACAATATCGTACTGCAAATGAGAACGCAGATCATTGCCGGCATGCTGGCGTTGCTTGCGGGCAGCGCCAGCGGGCACGAGTTGCAGGACAATCGAGCGACGATTGTCCTGCGCGACAAGATCAACTTGTCGATGACCCTGTTCCTGAATTATCCGGAGGCGCTGCATCTGGCATTGTCGCCCCAAAGGACGTTTTCGGAGTTTCTGGTAGTTTATTCGTCAATGAAGCCGGAAGATCTGCGGAAGGAGTTGCAGCGAGCCGAAACGAAGTTCCAGGCCGAGACGAAGCTGGTGCTTTCGCCGGGAGTCGAATTAACGATCACCAATTGGATCTGGCCGGATTCGAAGCAGGTTCAGGAGATGTTGCAGCAGCGGGTGATGCAGGCGATGGTCGATCCGGGGAATCATACGCATGCAGCGCCTGCGGAGATTCATGCGGCGGCAATCGCGAAGCGGGAAGTGGTTTCGGTTCGGGTGCAGTTTCCAGAGGCGTTCCGTCAGGTTGTGGTGGTTGCGTTCCGGCCTTCGCAATTGACACTCGATCCGAATGCGCTGTCTTCAGAAATTAAGTTCTAACTAGAGCCTGTCCCAAATTTGGCTATTTTCGCGAAAAGATCAGATAAAGATAAGAAGGTCTAATGGTCGTGTATCGTGGCCCGCTCTTCAGCGCGCCTCCAAGCCGAATTCAGGAACGCAGTCGCCTTTCTGCCGCACTCC
>CAIRSA010000484.1 GCA_903881085.1 uncultured Acidobacteriia bacterium | reverse complement strand
TTCTCGGCGAAAGACTACGGCGCAGATCTGGGAGTGACAGCCCCGACGCTTCGCGCAATGCCGCATGACCGCAGCCATGCCAACGCAGGCGGCCAGGTCGCGGTGTGCTTCGAGAGTCGCGTTGCGAGGAACGGGAGAGGCGGTCCCTCTGAGATTGTGCCGCCACTGAAAGCACAATCCGGTGGTACTGGCCGGGGCGATGGCGCTCCCCTGATTGCAGTAAGCGGGACGGTGGCGGTGAGGCGATTGACCCCGCGGGAGTGTGAGCGACTCCAGGGACTGCCGGACGATTACACTTTAATTCCTTATCGAGGAAAGCCCTCTGCGGATGGGCCGCGTTACCGTGCGATTGGGAACGCGATGGCCGTGCCGGTGATGCGGTGGATCGGCCGGAGAATTCAGTTGGTGGACAGCATCCGTGGTTGAAGCACGCATTACGCCCGCGATGGCGCAGCGCATCGAGATCTGGACTCTTGACCGGTTGGTTCCGTTCGCACAGAACGCGAGGACGCACTCTTCGGAGCAGGTGGCGCAGATCGCGGCGTCCATCGTCGAATTCGGCTTCGTGAATCCAATCCTCGTCGATTCTGTTGGCGGGATCATTGCCGGCCACGGGCGACTCCTGGCTGCCCGCAAGTTGGGTCTCGCGGAGGTGCCTGTCGTGGTGTTGGGCCACCTCAGCGAGATTCAACGGCGCGCATACGTCATCGCCGACAATAAGCTATCTCTCAATGCAGGTTGGAACGACGAGTTGCTCCGCGAGCAGATGTCTTTGCTCAGCGCGGATGGCTTCAACCTTTCGCTGGTCGGATTCTCCGACGATGAACTCGGCGCGTTGCTTGCCGCTGACGAACCGGAGACTGACAACGACGGTGCGGAAGAAGCAGTTCCAGAACCGCCCGCGCAGCCAGTTACGATTCCCGGCGATGTGTGGTTGATCGGAAGCCACCGGCTGATCTGTGGCGACTGCCGCGACCAGGCCGTCGTCGAGAAGTTGATGGCAGGTGCCCTCGCGAATGTGGCGATCACCTCGCCGCCTTATGCTTCGCAGCGCCAATACGATCCGGCGAGCGGGTTCACGCCAGTTCCTCCGGACGAGTATGTGGAATGGTTCCGCGCAGTGGCAGCCAATATCGAATCGGTGCTTGCGCCGGACGGATCCTACTTCTTAAACATCAAGGCGCACGCAGAAGACGGCGAGCGCAGCCTTTACGTGATGGATCTCGTGTTAGCGCACCGCCGCCAGTGGGGCTGGCGGTACGTGGATGAGTTCTGTTGGCGGAAGACCGACAACGGTGTTCCGGGTGTTTGGCACAACAGGTTTAAGAACGCCTGGGAGTCAGTGTTCCACCTGTCGAAACAGAAGCAGATTAGGTTCTACTCCAAGGCCGTAAGCCATGCTTCCGCTGACGCCTTCGACTATTCGCCGGACAATCCGAAGTCGGCGAGCGGGAGCGGATTGTTGGGCAGCGGGCCGCGCACCGGTCACGAAGGATTCGCGCTACCAAGCAACGTGATCGAAGTCCGGACGGAGACCAGACAGGGAATGCATTCTGCTCCGTTCCCCCGCGCGTTAGTCGAGTTTTTTGTGAAGGCGTTCACCGACTCCGGTGATATCGTCCTCGACCCGTTTCTGGGCAGCGGAACAACAATGGCTGCCGCGCAGGTGTTGGGCCGGAATGGCTACGGCATTGAAATCAGCCCGGCGTACTGCGACGTGATCCTGCGGCGCGTGGCGGACCTCGTTGGGGAAGAAGCCGTTCATGCGGCGACCGGCCAATCCATCTCGGAGACCGCGGCCGCGCGCGGTGTGCCGTGGGAGTAACTGATTTGAAAATTACATGCATCTGTGGAAAGTGCAAGAAGTGCAGGCGACGGGTCTACATGCGCAACTGGCGCGCGGGCGCGGCCAGGCGCACCTTCCTGCGCGATCTTGATCTGTTCCTGCCCGCCGGGTATACGTCAACGTTGAATCCGAAAGGGAGATATGCAATATGTCTAAGGTAAATCGTCTCGCGATCCTGATGCTGGTGGCGCTTGCGGCAACCGCGCAGGCTCCACAGATTACGCAGGTTCCAGCGCAGATGCTTCGATGGCTGGTTCCGTCAGCGATGCCGCCGGGTGCACCGTTCGTTGTGATGGTCACCCCGAACGGATCAGTGTCGATGGTTGCGCTGGGCAAAGGACTTGCGCTCGACACAAGCAACGGCGGCACACCAGTTCTGATTGCCACTACGGTGGTACCGCCGCCGGTAGTGCTTCATCCGGCTGAGAAGACCGTCGTCGTCCGGTGCGACGCGGAGACGCTGGTCTTTGCGATCCCCGATGCAACTTTCGATCCGGCGTCGTTGGCGGTTTACCGCAACGGGCTGTTGATGGCGTCACCCGACGACTACGCCACGCCGGCGCAGAACGTCGTGTTCGTAGCGGCGCAGGCGCCGCAGACCGGCGACATCGTCCAGCTTCGTTACCACCTGATTCCGAAGTAAGAAGTAGTAGACCTCAAAACAAACAAGGAGAAATAGAACATGCCCGAAGTAGCTACGCCCAATCAGGGCGAACGAGAGTTCGAGACCGGCACGGACGAGGCGTTCAAGAACGCCAACGCCACCGGCACCGGCGCGCACAACGAAAACCAGCGCGTGACCTACGCCAACATCAAGCGCACCTACGATGTCTATCAGGATCTGGACATCCAGTCCGCGCGCCAGTCGCTTGTCGAACAGACGCGGCTGAACCAGATCGCATCGCAGGCATTGCAGAATGCGGTCGAGACCGCCAACATGGTCGGCAAGCAGTCCATCCGGCACGCCGACATCGCCGCCGACGCACTTTGGACCGATGAACTCAATCCGGTCATGCGCGCCTCGGGTGCAAACATCGCCGCAGGTGCGGTGCCGGCCAATCGCGCGATCGATGTAAGCGCCGCCGGCGTGAGCGTCGACGCCCAGGCCGTGGCCGCCGCGGTCGCCAAGCAGGTGGATGCGACGATCACGCCGGTGCTTGCCACTCTTCAGCAGATCGTCCAGGCGCTTGCCACAGCAACCACTGCGATCGGCAACGTGGTCAACCAGTCGCAGCCGAAGACGACTGCGTAACCTTCCCTCTGAACCGGGGCGCGCATCGCTTGTTGCTGCGTTGCCCCGGATTTTTGCAAGGAGTTCATACCAATGAAGAAAATCACACTCATCCTTAAATTGTTTCCAGCGATCCTTGGTGCAGTGCAGTCGGTAGAGGAGGCCATCCCTCTCCCCGGCCAAGGCAAAAAGAAGCTGGACCTGGTACTCGATGTCCTCAAACAAGCCTTCGACGCTTCGACCGAATTGTCGCAGTCATTTTCCTGGGTCAACCTGGTCACGGCTGTCGTGCCGATGATCGCCAAGATCGTCGATCTGCACAACGAACTGGGCCTGTTCACCAAGGGTACCCCGAGCAAAGTCTGATGGAACTGCAAATCGAGCACTGGCCGGTCGAGCGATTGATTCCTTACGCACGCAATTCGCGCACTCATTCCGACGAGCAGGTGGCGCAGGTGGCCGCGTCGATTGCTGAATTCGGATTCGTCAATCCTGTTTTGGTTGGACCGGATGGCGTGCTCATCGCCGGCCATGCCCGGTTGCTTGCGGCGCGCAAACTCAAGTTGGCGGAGGTGCCCGTCATTGTCCTCGGGCATCTCACGCCAACCCAACGCCGCGCGCTGGTTCTCACAGACAATAAGCTTGCCCTCAACGCATCTTGGGATCCGGAGATGTTGCGCATCGAGTTGGAGGACATCAATGCAGACGGATTCAATCTCGACCTGATCGGGTTCTCCGCAGAAGAATTGGACACGCTCCTGGCGGGCCCGGAGGAAACCAGCGAGGGGCTGACCGACGAAGATGCGGTGCCGGAGACGCCGGAAACCGCAGTCACAGTGCCGGGCGATGTTTGGATCATGGGCGACCATCGTTTGTTGTGCGGGGACTCGACGCAGTTGGAATCAGTTGAGAAGGTTCTCGACGGCGGCTTGGCCGACATGTCCTTTTTAGACCCGCCTTACAACGTGAACTACGGCGCGAGTAAGCACAGCAAGATCGCGAACGACAATCTGGGCGATGCTTTCGAGCAGTTCCTGCGGGACGCCTGCGTCAACCTGCTTGCTGTCACCAAGGGCGCAATCTACATCTGCATGTCATCGTCTGAGATCCACACGCTGCAGCGCGTGTTCCGCGAAGCGGGTGGCCACTGGTCGACGTTTGTCATTTGGGCTAAGAATACCTTCACGCTGGGGCGGTCCGATTATCAACGTCAGTACGAACCGATTCTGTATGGCTGGAAGGAAGGAGTAGATCACTTCTGGTGTGGGGCCAGAGATCAAGGAGATGTGTGGTTGATCAAGAAGCCGCATGTCAACGATTTACATCCGACTATGAAACCTGTG
>CAIRSA010000483.1 GCA_903881085.1 uncultured Acidobacteriia bacterium | reverse complement strand
GCGGCGGTTCATAACAATGCCTCGGTGGTGGCGTCAAGCAACACGGCTTCGTCAACCATTTGCGCCTTGCGCTCGGCGGCCAGGCGCAAGGCAGTCATCGCCAGGTTGTTCACTTTGAGGGCTTCGCCTTTACTCAGATTGAACCAGTGTAGTGGAACGATTCTTCAGGAAATAGCCAGGCAACCGTGGCAGATTAACCTCAAAGAATGCAACTTGCGCGGTGTTAGATTGAGTGCACAGGAGTTCTTTGAAGCTGATCGGTCGGGCACCAACCTTGCCGAAACGGCTTGAGCGCTTTGATGTCCGCGCCGGCCATTTGCTGCGAACCGACAAGATTCAAAAAGAAAGGAAGACTCGGTTGGAACCAACCGAGTAATGCGGCCCGAAGAGGCTGATCTTCAAATTCACGGCTTGTTTCGCAGAAACGCGCGAATTCCAGACCATCTTGCAGATGCTCGCTAGGCAAGTCGCTAAGGCTTCAAGTGCATCTCAATAAATCTCCGGAACACTTCGTAATCCCCAGGCACCGTCCCATGGCCGCCGACATGTTCATGGTAGCCGATGGTGTGCAGGATCGATTCGCCGGGGGTGGGCATTTTGTCTGTGCCGAGGCCTTGCTTGCCTAGCAGTTTATAAACCGGTTCAGCGGCGATGGCTGCGAGGAATTCGCCCTTCGGATCGGACCAGAAGTCCGTCGTTCCGGTTTGCAGCAGCACCGGGCGCGGTGCAATCAACGACACCAGCATGTTCGCATCCACGGGCATCTTATCGACCGCGTCGCCCCACTTGGCGTAGTTGCCAGCAAATTGATATCCGTAACGGACGGCAAGATGCTTTACCGTCTCGCCGTAATTGCGGCGGCTGACGGCCGCGCCGCCTTCGCCGGAGCAACTGGCGATGACCATGGCGATGCGCTCGTCATGCGCGCCGGCCCACATCACCGTCTTGCCCAGGCGCGACACGCCGAAGATCGCGATGCGTTTGGCGTCCACTCCTTTGTCGGTTTCAAAGTAATCCACCGCGCGGCTGAGGCCCCAGGCCCAGGCGGAGATGGATCCCCACTCGTCGGGCGCAGGTGCGGTCTGGCCGGGCTTCAAGTAAAGAGACCGCACGCCTAACGGTACGCCGCCATCGAAGTCGGGATCGATGTCGCCGTAATAGACCGTCGCAAAGCCGATGCCTTTTTCGAGGAACGGCAGCACGTTGAACTTGCCGAAACTGCGGCCGCCGACGGCGGGCATGCGTTTCTTATCGCGGCCCCAGATCTCGCCCGGCTTTACGCCGGGATCATCCACTGTGCTGGAATTTGCGGAGAAGCCGATGTTCAGCAGCAGCGGCACGGGCTTGGTTGCGGCGGCGGGCAGATACATCAACAGGTCCATTTTGGGGCCGTTTTTGTCGGCGGAAAAGTAGACGGTAATCTGGCGGCGCGTTGCCTTGCCGTCGAACGCAGGCGTGCCTTTGTCGAAGATTTCGAAGCTCATCGCGGCGGGGCGGCCAGGGGCGCGGCCATACTGATTCTCTTCGAACAGCTTCACGATTTCGGCACGGCGCTTGGTGGTCCAGGTCTTCGCGTCCTTGACAGGCTTGCCTTTTAGCATCACCAGCGGGTCGGGCAGTTTGTAATCGCCGGTGAGTGACTCGTCGTAGTTCACGGGGATGCCCGCAACAACTTTGGGAGGTTCTGTTTTGGGCTGCTGGGCGAGTGCGGCGAGACCGCACAACGCAAGAACGGGGACGAAGCATCGTGGCATGGATAAATCATACTACGGTGATAAACTGTATTCGTGCGCTGGCTTATCTTACTCCTTATTCCGCTGGCCCCCGCGGCCACTCCGCAAGAGTTCTTCGAAATGAAGGTGCGCCCGGTGTTGGCCAAAAACTGCTTCTCGTGCCACACCAATTCTAAGCTCGGCGGTCTGGACCTTTCCACGCGTCAGTCATTATTGAAAGGCGGAAAGTCCGGCCCTGCGGTGGTACCTGGAGACCCGTCGAAAAGTCTGCTCTTCAAGGCCGTGCGTTTCGAAGACAAAGACCTGAAGATGCCCATGGGTGCAGGGAAGCTGAAGAGCGACGAGATCGCGGCTATCGAGACCTGGATCAAGGACGGCGCTATTTGGCCTGACGGGCCGAAGTCTGCCGCTGCGCCTGCCAAGGGCTACATCATCACTCCGGAACAGAAGGCGTTCTGGTCGTTCCAGCCCGTGCGCAAGCCCGCTCCGCCTGCCGTCAAAGCGGCTCGCACCAATATCGACCGGTTCATTCTGGCTAAGCTCGAAGAGAAAAAACTGAAGGCGGTGCCGCGCGCCAGCCGCACCGCGCTGCTGCGCCGGGCGACGATCGATTTGACAGGCCTGCCGCCGACACCAGAAGAGGTTGACGCGTTTGTTGCCGACAAAGCGGCGAACGCTTTTGAAAAGGTCATCGACCGCCTGCTTGCGTCGCCTCGGTATGGGGAACGCTGGGGCCGCTACTGGCTGGATGTTGCACGATACTCCGACGACAAACTCAACTCCACCATGGACGAGCCGGCGAAGAACGCGTTCCGCTTCCGCGATTGGGTGATCGACGCGTTTAATCATGACATGCCGTACGACACGCTGGTGAAGGCGCAGATCGCCGGCGACCTGCTGAAAGACAAAGACCTGGTGGCCGGCACCGGCATGTACGCGTTGAGCCCCGAGTTTCAGGACGACCGGGTGGACGTGACCACGCGCGGCTTTTTGGGCATGACCGTCGCCTGCGCGCAATGCCACGATCACAAGTACGATCCGATTCCGACGAAGGATTTCTACTCGTTGCTCGGTGTGTTCACCAGTTCGAAGATGGATGAATATCCGCTGGCTGAGAAGCCCATCGTGGATGAGTACAAGCGGCGCAAGAAGATCCACGACGACCTCACCGCGCAACTGAAAGATCACCTCAAGAAGCAGTCCGATCAACTGGCGGAGATCCTGTCGACGAAGACCGCCGACTACCTGCAAGCGGTGGCGGACGGCAAGACCAGCGCACCCGGACTCGACACGGAGACCATCGCGCGCTGGGCGAAGTACCTGAACAAGACCACCTACGACTACGCCTTTGAGAATCCGCTGAAGGCGAAAAAATTCGAGGACTTCGAAAAGAAGCTCATCGCACTCAACGTTGAGAAGATTGAGATCGACGAGAAGAATAACATCCGTCTGGGCGGCTCCAAGCAGCGCGGAGATTTGAGCCGGGCCGACCTGCTTTCGTTGGAACGCGACAAATACTTCATGTGGCGCGAACTGTTCGGCAACAACGGCGTTCTGATCTATAGCGACAAGAAACTCGACCGCTGGCTGAGCCCGGAATGGAAGTCGCACGTCGAATCGCTGCGTGCCAAGATTGAAGCGGCGAAGACGGCGATTCCGGAAGAGTATCCGTTCCTGCATGCGATGGCCGATCAGCCCAAGCCGCATAACGAAAAAATTCAGATCAAAGGCAGCCGCGCGAATCTGGGCGCCGAGGCGCCGCGGGAATTCATGACCGTGCTGTGTAACGGCGATCCGAAGCCGTTCACGAAAGGCAGCGGGCGGTTGGAGCTTGCTGAAGCGATCGCATCGAAGGATAATCCGCTTACGGCGCGGGTGATGGTGAATCGCATTTGGCTCGGCCACTTCGGTCAGGGCATTGTGCGTACGCCGGATAACTTTGGCGTGCTGGGTGACCGGCCCTCGCACCAGGAACTGCTTGACTATCTGGCCGCGCGGTTCATGGAAAACAACTGGTCAATGAAGTCGCTGCATAAAGAGATCATGCTTTCAGACACGTATGCGCTGAGCACCGATAACAATGTGGCCAACGCGGAATCAGATCCGGAAAATCGGCTGCTGTGGCGTGCTAATGTGCGGCGGCTGGAAGCAGAAGCGCTGCGCGATTCCATCCTGTTTGTAGCCGGCGATCTCGACCTGAAGCAGGGCGGACCCGGTGTGAAGTTCACGGACGACAACCATCGGCGCACGGTCTATGGCTACGTTAGCCGCCGCAAGCTTGACCCGATGCTGTCGCTGTTCGACTTCCCGAATCCGAACTCGACGAGCGAACAGCGCATCCCTACGGACGTTCCCACGCAGCGGTTGTTCCTGCTGAACAGTCCCACGATTTTGAAGGCATCGGAGCACCTGGCAGCCAAGGTGGATTCCGTTCCGAAGGCGTATCGTATGTTGTTTGGCCGCGCGCCTACGAAAGAAGAGTTGAAGGCCGGCACAGAGTTTCTCGCGGCCAAGAATCCGATGCCTGACTACCTGCAGGTGTTGATGAGTTCCAACGAATTTCTGTTTGTGTATTGAGGTGATATGAGCATGTTTACGCGCCGCCAGATGTTACAGGCTACCGGAATGGGCTTTGGCCAGTTGGGGCTTTCGAAGCTGATGGCCAAGCCGCACTTTGAGCCAAAGGCCAAGCACGTCATCTTTCTTTTTCTGAACGGCGGCGCTTCGCAGGTGGACACGTTTGACCCCAAGCCGATGCTGACCAAGCATCACGGCAAGCCCGCTCCTACGCCGAATCTGAAGACGGAGCGGCACACGGGCAATCTGCTCGCGTCGCCGTTTTCGTTCAAGAAATACGGGCAGAGCGGCATTGAAGTAAGCGAGATTTTTTCCGAAGTGGGTAGCGTGATCGATGAGTTTCTGGTGATCCGCTCCATGCATACGGATGTACCAAATCACGAGCCATCCTTGTTCCAGTTGAACTGCGGAACGCGCATTCCAGGCCGCCCGTCGATGGGTTCGTGGCTTACTTATGGGCTGGGGACGGAGAATCAGAATCTGCCGGGCTACATGGTGCTATGCCCCGGCTTCCCGGTGGTGGGCCCGCAGTTGTGGTCGTCGGCGTTCTTGCCGTCAGAGCATTCGGGCACGCACATTCCGAACAACGAGAAGGATCCCGATAAGCTGATCCCGTGGGTGCGCAATCAGCGGCCGCGGCCGGAGCAGCGCAAGCAGATCGATCTGCTGAACTCGTTGAACCGTTTTCATGCCGGCGATCCGAAGCTGGAGTCGAGCATTCAGGCGATGGAGACGGCGTTTCGCATGCAGACCGAGGCGCCGGAGATCTTCGATATCGCGAAGGAAAAGCCGGCTGTGCGCGAGCGGTACGGCGATACCGATTTCGGGCGCGGATGCCTGATGGCTTTGCGGCTGGTGGAGAAGGGCGTGCGCATGGTGCAGGTGTATTTCGGCAACGGGCAGCCGTGGGACAACCATGACGACATCATGATCCACAAGAAGTTGGCGCAGCAGGGCGACAAGGCCATTGCTTCGCTGATCAAGGATCTGAAATCGCGTGGACTGCTGGATTCAACGATGGTGCTGGTGGGTGGGGAGTTCGGCCGCACGCCATCGGTGGAGACCAGCGGCCTGGTGAATGTACAGAACGGCCGCGACCATAATAACCACGGCTTCACGATGCTGTTGGCTGGCGGCGGAATCAAGGGCGGACGTGTGTATGGGGCGACGGATGAGTTCGGGTTTAAGGCCGAGGACAAGCCGGTGCATCCGCACGATTTGCATGCGACGATGCTGCATCAGTTAGGGCTGGATCACCTGAAGTTGACGTATCGTTATAGCGGCCGGGATTTCCGGTTGACGGATGTGGAAGGCACGGTGATTCCGGAGTGGTATACGTAACATGGAGTTCGGCCCTGCCGCACCCATCTTCTGCGTAGCCAATGTCGTGGCCAGCGTCGATTACTATGTTGGCAAGCTTGGCTTCAAGGTGAACTGGCAGGTGGATGGGTTTGCCTCGGTTTCTCGAGATAAGTGCACAATCTTTCTTTGCCAGCAGGACCAGGGACACGTTGGTGCCTGGACTTGGATTGGAGTAACTGACGCGGACGTGCTGGCGGCGGAACTTACTGCCAGTGGGGCGGCGATTCGCAACCCACCTACTAACTATCCGTGGGCTTACGAAATGCAGGTGCAGGATCCGGATGGGAATGTGCTGCGGTTTGGGTCTGACCCTAGGAAGGACGAGCCCTTTGGGATGTTCTTAGACATGCACGGGCGTTTCTGGCCGGCTACGCAAATCTAACGAATTCTCCTTGGCAGATTCCGGAATACCAGGCGACCAATGAAACGCACTACACTGCAACTAAACGCATGGTGGCCTGTTCAGGAGAAAACGGATGTCCTCGCTCCACAGATAGACCTGCTCCTGCAGTCGGCCGGATTCACTGTATCTCCTGATTTGGATTTGGATGAAAAGTCCAGCAAGAGGCCACCAAGTCGTACTAAATTCTGTTCTTGGACGAGAGTTTCGCTGAGTGGAGACACGGTATTCTTCTCACTGTACCCAGCGCGTGACGGCCCTTGGATGAATCTTAGGATCCCTACCCGACGGCGTCCCGTCGTGGTAATCGCAGAGAACCTCTTCCGGGACATTTTGGAGGAGTTAAAGCCTCATGAATGTTCGCTGGTAAATACGAATGCCGACGACCTACCGATTTTCGCTCAGGCCTGGTGCAAGGGTGGATTGAAGGGCGCTGTGGATTGCGACTCGGATCCTGAGTTGGTGTTTCAGCCGGGAGATTCCGGCTGGTTTAACCACATCGGTGTAGAGCTGCGATTTGTTGATCGATTTCTTTTGGATAGTGAGTCGATTGATCCGAAGGAGTTCGCTCGGCAAACCGGACGAACGTGTTGCGCGACCCTGGATGGGTTCACCTTTGATGGAGGCTGGGATGCTAAGTGGCACTCGCGTGGCGCCTGCACCTAAGTTGAGAGTAACTTCGGTGGCATGTTCTGGTGGCGCGCAGGGCGGAAGTCCTCTGACTTAGGAAATGCAGGTGCAGGATCCAGATGGGAATGTTTTGCGATTCGGGTCTGATCGTAAGAAGGATGAGCCGTTTGGGCTGTTCTTAGATATGCACGGGCGCTTCTGGCCGCCTACACAAATCTATGCGGGCTGATTTAAAATAGGTGCGCCGCGACCCGCGAGTTTTTATTGCTCGCGGGTCCGATGATGTAGAATCGTTCGCAGTCAGTCAGAAAGGTCTCAAGAGTTTCTATTCGAATTGGTTTGCCAGTTGATAACCACTGGCCATGTAGCGATAGTCTTTCGACCGCCAACCTCTCTGATTTTCAAATAACTGTTACTAGGCCGCTCTTTTGCGCGAGACTAGTCCCGTGCCCCCTCTATTGCATAATGCGCACAACGGACTCGACGGGCTAGGCGCCCGTCGGCCTGTGCGCTTTGACTGCCTTGATATAAGTCTGCGGCAATCTGTAAGGACCAATAGATAATGCCTGGCCCGCGGGGACATCGTAATGCAGCGGAAGCGGTCCGGCCGGACCCACGTGCTTCGATTTCAAGTTTGCCACGGAGACAAGCGGAAGTGAGTTTTCAGAAAATGTCATGTCATTGATTTCGTGGGAGAAGAAAAATATTCTTTGCACGTGACTCTTGAGCGGCCAATTGTGAGGGGAGCCGCATGTTGCCTGAGGAAGACGAACGAATTGGCCACGGATGCACACGGATGGACCCTCCTTCGCTCTTCGAGCTTCGGCGGGCAGGCACGGATAAGACTGAGCTTGGATCGTTTAGAATACGAGCAGGAGTTTTCGACATGACCCCAATCAGCCGCCGCCTGTTCGCACTCCAGTTCGCTGCGCCTGCGTTGTATTCCGGGCCGCTGGTTTGGTTCACCACCGGCGAGGCCAAGGTGGTCGAAGCTCTGACCAACCAGATCATCCCTGCCGACGATGCTCCGGGCGCAGTGGCCGCGGGCGTCGTCTACTACATCGACAAGCAATTGACCGGCCCGCTGGCGAAATTCGCCGCGGACTATCGCAACGGCATCCCACTCTTCCAATCGGCCTGCTCGAAGAAGACTGGCAAAGAATTTCTCAGCCTGAGCTTCGATGAACAGGCCACCTATCTGCGCCAGATCGAACGCGAGTCGAGCTTCTTCCGCATGGTGATCGATCACACCATGCAGGGCTTCTACGGCAGCCCCAAGCACGGCGGCAATCGCGACGAGGCCAGTTGGAAAATGCTGGGCATCAAAGACGTGATGACGGAGGACCACAAGCATTGAAACTCTCACCGGTTGACGCAGTGGTTATCGGCGCAGGTGCGGCGGGCGGCATCGTCGCCGAGCAACTGGCACTGGCCGGGATGCGCGTGGCACTGCTGGAGCGCGGCGACCAGCAGCCGTTCAGCGCCACTGGCCATGACGAACTGCACAGCCAGCGCACCACGGTGCTTGGCAATGCATTCGGACCTGACGACAAAAACTACGTTCGCGAAGTGATGGACGCAAGCGGCCGCGTGAGCAAAGTTCGGCCATCGGAAGGCGGCTACAACAACATCGCGGCCTGCGTTGGCGGCGGCACGCGCAGCTACGGCGCCATGGCGTGGCGCTTCCATGAACGCGACTTCAAAATGAAGTCCACCTACGGCGCGCCGGCGGGCAGCACGCTGGAAGACTGGCCCATCACCTTCGCCGAGCTGGAGCCCTACTACGCCAAAGCAGAGTGGGAGATCGGAGTATCGGGCAAGGCCGGGGCGAACCCGTTCGACGCTCCGCGCAGTAAACCGTATCCGATGCCGCCGCTACCCTTCAACACCGAAGCGACACTGCTTTCGAAGGCGGCAAAGCGGTTGAACTGGCATCCCTTCCCGATACCGATGGCGATCAACTCCGTGGAGTATCAGGGGCGGCCTGGATGCGTGCTGTGCCCGCATTGCGTGGGCTTTGCGTGCGAAGCGGACGCGAAGAATTCCACCGCCGTCACCGTGATTCCGCGGGCGATCAAAACCGGCCACTGCGATCTGCGCACCAACGCCATCGCGAGGAAGATTGTGGTCGATGACAAAGGCAAGGCAACCGGCGTCGAATACGTCCAGAACGGGCAGCTCAACGAGCAGCCTTGCCGACTGGTGATCGTCTCCTGCTCTGCTACCGAGTCGCCGCGGCTGCTGTTCAACTCCGCGACAAAGATGTTCCCCAACGGCCTAGGCAACCGCAATGACTGGGTGGGCCGCAATCTGCAGGGCCACGCTTACACTGGCGCTTTCGGACTCTTCGAAGAGGAAGTATTCGATGGCATGGGACCGGCCGCCAGTGTAGCCTGCTGCGACTTCAACCACGGACTGCCCGATGGTTTAAAGGGCGGGGCGTTGCTGTCGAACGAATTCATTCGACTGCCCTATCTGTTCTCACGCTCAGCACTGCCGCCCGATCTGCCGCGTTGGGGGCTGGCGCATAAACAGTTCGTGCGCAAATACTACAAGCGTTCCGCGGGCATCAAAGGCCCGGTGCAGGAGATGCCGGTGTTTGAAAGCCGCGTGCAACTCGCACCCGAATTGCGTGACTCGTGGGGCATTCCCACCGTCCGGCTGAGCGGCCACCGCCATCCGCACGACTTGGAAGTGGGCAAGTATCTTGCGGCGAAAGCGGAGCAGTGGTTGCGTGAAGCCGGCGCCACGCGCACCTGGCAGACGCCTCCAGGCCTGGGCTTGAGCGGCGGCCAGCATCAGGCCGGCACGTGCCGCATGGGTAACGATCCGAAGACTTCTGTTGTCGACAAGCACTGCCGCATTCACGACGTGGACAACGTTTACGTCGTGGATGGCAGCGTCAACGTCAACAACGGCGGCTTCAATCCATCGTTGACCATTCAGGCCATCGCCTATTGGGCCTCGGCCGCAATCGTGAAGCAGCAAAGGAAGCCCGCATGATCCCACTCACCTTGATGCTGGCCGCTGCGATGCCGTACATCGCGGTCATCGAAAAAGTCGCCGGCGCGGTCGCCTTCTTTTCGGAAGACGGCAAGCAACTGGCGCAGGTGAAGGTGGGGCCGTTCCCGCACGAAGCCGTTTTATCGCCCGATGGCAAACTGCTCTACGTGAGCGTGAACGGCGTGCTGTGGATGACAGAGGACACGATGGGCACAAACGCTATCGCGGTTGTCGACGCGCAGGCGATGCGCCTGGTGAAGACCATCGACCTCGGCCGCTTCCATCGCCCGCATGGCATCGCGCTGCTGCCGGGGACGCCTAATCTGCTCGCCACTACGGAGCGGCCGTACGGATTGATTCTGGTGAACCCGGCGCAATCGAAGGTGCTGCGCGATTTCGACGTGCAGGGCAAGAGCCCGCACATGGTGATGCCCACTGCCGATGGCAAGTGGGCTTTTGTCAGCAACGTGGATTCGAACACACTCGCCGTCATCGAACTCGCAACCGGCAAAACGAAACTCATCCAGACCGGCGCCAAGCCGCAGGGCGGCGTATTCTCGCACGACGGCAAACTGCTGTATCTGACAAATGCTGACAGCAATCAGATCCATATCATTGATGTTTTGAAACAGGCTGTTATCGGCGCAATCCCCACTGGCAAAGGCCCCGGACGCATCGCGTTGACGCCCGATGGCAAGACGTTGGTGTATAACATGCAGGCGGGTGAGTCCGCGGGATTCGCCGACGTCGCCACGCGCAAACAGACTGCCACCATCGCGCTCGGCGGCAAGCCTCTGTCGCTCACCTTGACCCGCGACGGCAAGCGCGCTTTCGCCGGCATACAGGATCAGGACAAGCTCATCTTCATCTCGGTGCCTGGGCGAAAGATCGAACGCGTCATCCAGTTGCCCAAAGACAGCGGTCCGGATCCTGTGATTCCGTTAGCGGGTCACTGAGCGTGAAAAGTTACAATTTGGACAGGCGAATCGCCTGTCCAGTTCGCTTGGAACTTATAGGCCTGAGAGATCTGCGAGTTCGCACATCACCATTGAAAATTAAGCTGCCCTACTTGCCCAATAAGGCAGGTTAAACCAGACAGGAAACACCTTAGAATCTTCGAATTAATTCACTTATTTCATAAAGCTGTTATACAATCGTAATTGGTAGTCCTAGAACTACCAGAACCGAATGTCAAGCCTCTTGATCTACGGTGCCAGGCAATTGCTGACATTGCATGGCCCGAGTGGTCCCCGCCGCGGATCATCCATGCGCGATTTAGGAATTATCCAGGACGGTGCCGTTCTCATTGTGGACGGCCGCGTGGCCGAAGCCGGCCCAACCCGCCGCGTGGAAAATCTGGCCTCCGCGCGCAAGGCCGACCGCGCCATCGACGCATCGGGTCGCGTTGTGATGCCCGGATTCGTCGATAGTAACACCCATCTGATCTGCGGCCCCGTGCGCATGTCCGACTACGAGATGCGCATCGCCGGCGCATCGGACCAGGATATTGACGATGCTGGCGGGGGGCTGCGATGGAGCGTCCGCGCCGTGCGCGCCGCGCAGGCCAGCAGGCTGTTTCTGGAAGCCCGCAAGACCCTGCGCCAGTTCTACCGCCACGGCACCACCACACTCGAAGCCAAATCCGGCTACGGCCTGGATGATTCCAGCGAGATCAAATCGTTGAAAGCCATCCAGTCACTGAATGAACCCCCACACGACATCGCCCCCACCTACCTGGGTGCGCATTTCCTGCCTGACGAGTTTGCCGGCCGTCCGGCCGATTACATCGATTGGATGTGCAGCGAAATGCTGCCGCAACTACGCCGCCGCAAACTGGCCACGTTTGTCGACATCGAATGTTCCGACGGCGTCTTCTCTCGTGCGCTCGTACGCCAATATCTGGAATGCGCGGGCCACCTCGGCTTCCAGCTCAAGATGCAGGCCGAAGCCTATAAGCGGCTGGATTATGTCTCGCTCGGCATCGAGTTCGGCGTGGTCAGCATCGATCGACTGGAACACGCCAGCCAGGAAGACGCGGATCTGCTGGCCCGCTCGCAAGTGATGGCCACGCTTCTTCCCGGGCCCATCTACCATCGCACGCTGGAGCGCTATCCGCCGGCCCGCATGCTGATTGAAAGCGGCGCGGCAGTGGCCCTGGCAACCGGCTTCAATCCTGGACTGTGCCCAACAATCAGCATGGCCATGATCCTTTCGCTGGCCTGCACGAAAATGCGCATGCTGCCGTCCGAGGCCATCACCGCTGCAACAATCAATGGGGCCCATGCACTGAATCGCGGCGGAGTTGCCGGGTCGCTCCAAGTGGGCAAAGCAGGCGACGCCGTGATGTTTGATGTGCCCGACTACCGCGAAATACCGTATCATTTTGGTGTGAACTTAGTCCATACAGTTATCAAGAACGGTGAAATTCTGTTCGAGGAAAAGGAGCCGGGCTGGCAGGCCGCGAGTTGAGACGCCTGATGGAGTGCGTGGCCAACTTTTCCGAAGGCCGCGAGGCGAAGATCATTGACGCGATTGAGGCCGCGATCGGCCCGCTCATGCTTGATCGCACCATGGACGCCGATCACAATCGCAGTGTGCTGACGTTTGCCGGCCCGCCCGTTGCAGTGGCCGATGCGGCCGTTCGCGCCGTGGGCAAAGCCGCGGAGCTCATCGATCTGAACGCGCACACCGGCGGCCATCCGCGCATTGGCGCGGCCGATGTGGTGCCGTTCGTGCCTATCGAAGGCATTACGCTGGAAGAGTGCGCAACGCTCGCGGTGAATGCCGGCGAACAGATCTGGCATCGCTTCGGAGTACCGGTTTATCTCTATGAAGCAGCCGCCCGCCGCCCCGAAAACGTGCGCCTGGAAAATATTCGCCGCGGCCAGTTCGAGAGTCTGCGCGAGGAGGTGCGCGAGGATGCGGCCCGCCGGCCCGATATTGGCGGTCCGCTGCTGCATCCAACCGCCGGCGCCTGCGTGCTTGGAGCGCGCAAGTTTTTGATCGCTTTCAATATCAATCTGGCAACGGAAAATGTGAAGATCGCCGAAGCGATCGCCCGCACCGTGCGCCAATCCTCCGGCGGCTTTCCGTGCGTGAAAGCGCTGAGCATTATGCTCCATTCGCAAAACCAGGCACAGGTTTCGATGAACCTGACAGACTTCGAAGTTACCTCGCTCAGCACGGTGATTGACGCCGTGGAGCGAGAGGCGGCGCGCCTGGGAACTTCGATCGCCTCGACGGAATTGATCGGTCTGATTCCGCGCCGCGCGCTCGACCCGCGCATCTCAAACCTAACGCCCGATTCGGTTCTCGAGAATCGTCTGCGATAATAAGAGGATAGTGCTGGTTTCCATTGAGCCCAAAATCGAGCGCCCGGATTGGCTCCGCGCGCCCGCCCCGGTTGGCGATAACTATCGTGAATTGAAGTCGCTGGTGTCGCGCCTCAATCTTCATACCGTTTGCGAAAGCGCGGCCTGCCCCAACGTTGGCGAGTGCTGGAATCAACGCACCGCCACGTTCATGATTCTGGGCAACGTGTGCACGCGCCGCTGCGGCTTCTGTGCCGTACAAAAAGGCGCGCCGCTGGAAGTCGATTACGACGAGCCGCGCCGCGTGGCCGAAGCGGTGGCATCGCTCGGATTGAAGTACGCCGTGATCACCAGCGTGAATCGGGATGATCGCAAAGACGGCGGCGCGGAGCTGTTCATGCTGGTGACGCGCGCCATCCGCGAACGCATCGAAGGCTGCAAAGTGGAGGTTCTGGTGCCCGATTTCCAGGGCTCGCATGCGGCGATGGATATTGTGATGTCGGAGGCGCCTGACGTGCTCAATCACAATACCGAGACCGTGCCGCGGCTCTATCGCATGGTGCGGCTGGGCGCTCGGTATGAACGTTCGCTCGACATGCTTGCTTACGCCAAAGCCAGCCGACCGGATGTGCCAACGAAGTCAGGCCTGATGCTTGGTCTGGGCGAGACTCTTGAGGAAGTGGTGGAAGTGATGCGGGATTTGCGGTCGAGCAATGTCGATATTCTTACGTTGGGCCAGTATCTGCGGCCGTCGAAGAAGCATTTGCCCATCATGCGCTACGTGCCGGTGAATGAGTTCGCTGATCTGCGCGCGGAAGGTTATCGCATGGGCTTTCAGCATGTGGAGGCGGGGCCGCTGGTGCGGAGCTCGTATCATGCGTCGGATTCGCTGGATGCGCAGGTGAGAAGTTAGTCAGGATGGGCGAGTGCCACTCGCCCGCAGAATGCCATTCTGCCCTACATCATTCGAACAGAGTTTTGATTGCTACTTCTAGCAACGCGGTCTGCTTGGCGGTCTCGGTATTGGTCATAATCGCAATCGTCACATGGTCGTCGGGCAGCAGCGCCAGAATCGTCCGGGTGCCCGGCTGGCTGCCTTCGTGTGACAGTGTGCGGTGCTTGGCGTGCACACCCAGGCCGAGCCCCAGACCGTAGCCAGTCTGCGTTCCGTCGCGCAACTTCAAACTGGTGGCCATCAACTCAAAGCTTTTGGCGCTCAGCAACACGCCCCGCATCAGCGCGGAGCCGAAGCGCGCCACATCTTCCGCCGTGCCGATCAAGCCCCCACCCGGAATCTTGTTACTGGTATCTGCCAGGATTGCGTTTTCCAGCTTACCGTCACGGCCCCCCATGTAGCCGCGCGTGCGGTTGGGAATAATCAGGAAGGTGTTATCAGGCTGCAGCGACTCCGCCCTCGCAGGCATAAAAATATGCTCGCGGATGTAGTCAGCGAACCTTTGTCCCGACGCCTCCTCCACCGCCGCACCCAGCAGATTGAAGCCGTAGGTCGTGTACAGATATTTCGTGCCCGGCTCATGCGCCAGAGGGTCGTTCTTGAAGATGCTGAGCGGCTCCATGACGTCGCCGTAGTGCTTTGTGCTGCCCCACTCGTCGCCTTCATAGGAGCGGATTCCGCCCAGATGCCCGAGCAGTTCACGCACCGTCACCGGCCACTTTTTGCGTGGGAACAACGGCACATAGCGCTGGATGGATTCATCAAGATCCACCTTGCCCTTTTCCACCAACTGCATGATCGCCGTGGCCGTCACCGGTTTGGAAATCGAGCCCAGCCGGTACATGGTGGCGGCCCGAGCAGCCACATTGTTTTCAAGGTCAGACAGGCCGAACCCGCGCGTCCACCGCACCTGGCCGTTCACCAGCACCGCAGCGGACATGCCCACAATTCCCTGCCGTTCCCGCTCGGCCTCGAGCGCTTTTTCCAGGGCAAGAAACCGTTCAGGGGTGAGGGCGAACAACTGACATGAGAGCGCGACGGCAAGCGAAAGAAATTTCATTTTTCTGAGCGTAGCACGGAACACTGACGCAAGCGTTGCGTATTATCTGAGTAGAGGGTACTAGTCATGGTGAAATTCTTATTGTGGTGCATTCTTTTCGTCCTCTGCTGGCCGATCGCGTTGTTCGCTCTCGTTATTTTTCCCTTTGTCTGGTTGATTCTGCTGCCGTTCAGGATTGTAGGCGTGGCCGTAGGAGGCGCGCTGCATCTGGTGTGGGCACTGGTCACCTTGCCGGCGCGCGTCCTACGGGCTGTTGTCTAGCCCTGCTTTTCGGCAACCACCAGTAACGGCTGAGACCCCAGTTTATAGGCTGCACGCACGTTCGAACTATACATCGCCTTTACCGGCATCCCCACCGATGCAAGCATGCGAGCAATCTCCCCGGCGGTGTAGACCGCAAAGGAAGCCTCCCGCGTCTCTGACACTCCGCCGCGAATGAAGGTGTACTTGATCTCCAACCGCGCCGTCTCCGGCTTGTACTCGCGCGCGGCCAGAAACAGAATATCGCCCAACTCATACCATGCGCGCGGCTGGAAATTGGGCCATAGCGATTCGGCTACCGTGCCCGATTCGATCACAAATCGCGCTCCCGGCTTCAGCGATTTCGACAGCGCGCGGAGAAACTCCATCGTCTCCTCATGCTGCAAATAGCCGAAGCTGTTGCCCATGCAATAGCCACCATCGAAGGCTGCATCCCATGGCAGATGGCGCATATCGCCGCAAATCCACTGCTGCGACGCATCCGCCTGGCGCGCCTCAGCGACCGATTCATCCGAGATATCCACGCCGGTTAGCGCGTATCCCTTGGCGGCCAATGCCAGCGCGTGCCGCCCATTGCCGCACGCGACGTCGAGCAGGCGTCCGCCCACTGGAGCGCCGATCTCCGCTGCCAGAAAGTCGGCATCAGCGACGGTCGCTTCAGGTGTTACGGCGCGCCTCCACATATCGAGCGCAACGCCGTGAAAAAAATCTTGATACCAGTTGGAATTCATTGAAGTCCCTTACTCTATATTTTTAGACACACGTCTAGACAGGCGCATGGCGCCAACGAGTAACGGACGGTTATCGGACGGCGAGTTTCAAACCGCTATGGTAGCACGGCTGGCGGCGGGTTATTCGTCTTCTTCGAAAACCGGCTCGACCTTAGGCCGCGGACCGACCGTGGCCAGCCATTCCCTGGCGAGCTTTTCAGGATTCGTTTTTTCCGTAACGGGATCCGTGCGCTGCTCTTCGCGCCCGATTAACCAGACGGACACGATTCCTTCTTTGGTTGGGCGCAGTTCCAGCCGGTGGTCGCGCGCTTCGAAACGCAGGGTTGTATCGATCCACGCAATCATGACTTTGGTGCGATAGTCGAAACTCAGATCGGCAATGAAGTTCATCAACGCCGCGCTGAATTTTCCATTGCGTAGTTCCTCCGCATAGGGCGCCGCATGCTTTGCAAGATTTTGCTGCTCCCGGCGGCGCTGCTCGGCCAACGGGTCCTGCTGATCACGCGCTTCCATGCTCTTAACGGCATTTTCTAAATTATCGAGAAAGCTCATCGTTATAGTATGACGTAAATCGCAGTGCTTTTGGAATAGAATTATGTACGGACTCCTATGCGAACTGCTAAACTTCTGCTTCCTACCTTGATTGCGGTCACTTTGCTTGCTCAAAAGCCCGCCGACATGCGACTCATCTCCACCGGCGCCGTCATCCCTGACGAAGGCTATTCCGATCAACCCTACATCGTCAAGACCGCCGACGGCGCCTGGCTCTGCGTAATCACGACCGGTCCCGGACAGGAAGGCGCGGGCGGCCAGCACGTTGTCACGCGCCGCAGCATGGACCAGGGTAAGACGTGGTCCGAGGGCGTGGCCGTTGAACCGTCCGATGGCCCGGAGGCCTCCTATGCTGTCCTGCTGGCGACGCCGTATGGCCGCGTCTACGTCTTCTACAATCACAATACGGACAACACGCGCGAGGTCATCGGCGAAAAGCCAGCCTACAAAGACGGACTGGTGCGCCGCGTCGATAGCCAGGGCCACTTTGTCTTCAAATACTCCGACGATAACGGCCGCACCTGGTCGGCGCGCCGCTATGAAGTGCCGCAGCGCGATTTTGAAATCGACCGCAAAAATCCGTACGGCGGCAAGATCAAATTCTTCTGGAATGTGGGCAGGTCGTTCGCGCTCAAAGGCGCGGGCTATGTGCCTCTGCACAAAGTGGGCGGCTTCGGAGAAGGGTTCTTCACCACCAGCGAAGGCGTGCTGCTGCGCAGTGCGAACATCCTGACAGAGCGCGATCCGCTGAAACTCACTTGGGAAACTTTGCCCGATGGCGACATAGGCATCCGCACTCCGCCCGGTGGCGGGCCGATTGCCGAAGAGCAGTCATTCTCCCTGCTGAGCGATGGCTCGATCTTCTGCGTCTTTCGCACCATTGACGGACACTCCGCCTTCACCTATAGCCGCGACGGCGGCCACACGTGGGAACCGTCGCAGTACATGCGCTTTGCCAGTGGAGGTCTGATGAAGCACCCGCGCGCCGCCAATTTCGCCTGGCGCTGCGAAAACGGAAAGTTCCTCTACTGGTTCCACAATCACGGTGGACGCTTCATCCTGGAACATCCGCGCCGCCGCACCATCGCATATGAAGACCGCAATCCGGTGTGGCTTGTGGGCGGCGTGGAAGCAGACGGGCCGACCGGCAAAGTCATCCGCTGGTCGCAGCCTGAAATAGGCATATACGATGACGACACGGTGATCCGCATGAGCTATCCGGACCTCGTCGAAGAGGGTGGCAAATACTACCTGACGGAAACGCAAAAGGACGTGGCGCGCGTGCATGAGATCGACAATTCGCTACTGGAAGGAATGTGGAATCAGTTCGAAGCGAAAGGCGTTTCGCGCAAGAATCTGATTCTGGAAACGGCGAAAGATGCGAAGATGCCGAACCTGCCGATCTTCTTCCAACGCTCACGCCGGGCGGATTTCAGCCGCGACGATCTGCGAGCCGGCGTCACGCTTGACGTGTGGTTGAACGCCGGCGTCACTGCGCCCGGCATTGTGCTGGCCGATAACCGCACGCCCGATGGCCGCGGCTTCTCGCTCACCACGATTGCTGGCCGCGCATTGGAGATCACGCTCAATGACGGCCGCACCGAAAGCCGCTGGACATCGGACCCGGGCATGCTTACCGATGGCAAGCCGCATCACGTGGCAGTGATTGTGGATGGCGGCCCGAAGATCATCAGCTTCGTGATCGATGGCGTGTTCAATGACGGCGGCGACCACCGTCAGTTCGGTTGGGGCCGGTTTAGTCCGAATCTGATGTCGCTCAATGGCGCTGCGACATTGCATGTTGGCGAGGGCGTGAATAAGCTGCGGCTGTATAATCGGGCGCTACGGATATCGGAGGCGGTTGCGGCGTTCCGGGCGGGGAACTAATCGTTCATCTGCAATAGACGGGACAGGCGGATCCACCGTAGCCTTGGCGGAGGTGGATCCGCCTGTCCTTTTTTCTTTAGAAACTAACACCGGCCTTCTTGAAGTCGCCGGCCTTCACGATGGTGAACTCATCCAGCTTGAAGTGCCGGCGCATCGCTTCCACAATCTGTTCACCCGTCAGCGCTTCGACCTTTTTATCCATCGCGGCATCGAAGGCCATGGTGCGCTCATCGAACTGCTGCCCGGTCAGCCGACCGGCCAGTTCGCGATCCTGCGCCCGGCTTACCTTGCGCGATTGCAGCCAGCCGCGTTTGGCGACGTCAACCTCTTCCGCAGTGAAGCCATCTTTCAATGCGCGCAACATCTCTTCCTTGAATGCTGCCTCAACCTTCGGCGTATTCTGCGGCGCGCAGATCGCCTGCGCATAGAACATGTGGTTCTTCTCTTTGGTGGGGCCGGTGAGCATCGCGCTCACGCCGTAGCTAAGCCCGTCCTTCTGCCGGATTCTGTTTACCAGCCGCGAGTTCAGCATACCTCCGCCCATGATGTAACTGCCCAACACTAACGCGGGATAATCTGCATCCTCGTCAGAGATTGGCATGCGGTAGCTCGCAATGAACACGGCGTTCGCTTTGTCAGGCGTCTCAATGGCCTGATTCAGCGCGCCCACTTTTTGGAACGGCGGCACAATCTTCGCATAATGCGCCGGGCTCTTCCAATCGCCAAACAAAGTTTTCACCTGCGACTGCGCACTCTCAGAATCGAAGTCGCCAATGATGGTCAGTTCCCCTTTCGATGCGCCATAAAAATCCTTGTAGAACTTTTTCACCTGATCAAGCGTAACGGCCTTGATCTCTTCGGCCTGCTCATCGGCATCCCTCACATAAAAGAAACTGTCTTTCGGGAAAGGACTCAGGTGCTTGCTCATCGCGATGCTGGCCAGCATTTGCGGCTCGCGGCGCGATGATTCCAGTGAAGCCAACTGCGATTGCTTCAATTGCTCGAATTCCTTTTCGGGAAAAGACGGATCCTTGAGGATCTCCGCTACCAGCTTCATCACCGCCGGCAAGTTCTCACGAGTGGTTTGAACGGACGCGAACGCACCCGAGGACTGGCCGCCCACCCCCACCTGAGCCTTCAACCGGTCAAACTCATCCTCAATCTGCTGACGGGTCATGTTCTTTGTACCGCGCATGAGCATCCGCCCCGCCATTGATGCAATCGCCGATTGTCCCTTCAAGTTGTTTTCATCGCCAAAATGCAACGACAAGCTGGCCGTGACAGTGGCTCCGCGCGTCTTCTTTTCAATAAACGATAACTTGATGCCCGTGCCGATTTGTCCGCGCCTTGTGCGGCTATCGATGTTTGTTGGCGAGGGATCGAACGCCTCACCCTGCGCCACTGCCTCGCGGCCCTTGTAATCCTTCAAGGCCGCAGTCACATCCGGCTGCGCCGGAATCTCGGAACGGTCGGGCTTCTCTTCCGGAATGAACAACCCAACCGTGCGATTGCTGGCTTTCAAGTAAGTTCCGGCCACGCGCTTTACATCGTCGAGGGTCACTTTTTGGATGCGATCGCGATGCAGGAAAAACAGCCGCCAATCGCCCATAGCCTCCCATTCGCTCAATCGCAATGCGAGGCTCTCAGAGTTGTTCAGGGCCTGCGTCGACGACGCATCCTCCTGCTGCTTGGCCCGTTTCAGGTCCTCTTCAACGGCCGGCTTGGCAAGCATTTCGTCGACCGTTTTCAGCATGGTATCCCGGGCATCTTCGATCGAATTTTCTTTGCGCACCTGCGCAAAGCAGATCAACACTCCGGGTTCCCGCAGTTGCATCGCAAACACGCTCGCGCTGGAAGCCTTCTTGGTCTCAACCAGCGATTTATACATGCGGCCCGATGGCGTATCGCCCAGCACCGTTGCCAGCACGTTGAGCGCGGCAAAATCCTCATGCGCACCAGCCGGCACGTGGTACAGCGCCATGACGATCTGTGCATCCCCAACGCGCCTTTGCACCAGGGTCCGCGCGCCTTCCTGCGTAGGTTCCACGGTGTAAGTCGGGTACAACTTGCGGTCCGGTTTGGGGATCGGGCTGTAATACTTGTCCACCAGCTTCAGCGTTTTTTCAGGGTCTATTTTTCCGGCAATCATCAGCATCGAATTGTCTGGCTGATAGTATTTGCGATAAAAGGCCTGCAGTCGTTCGATCGGCACATTTTCCAGATCCGACTTCGCCCCGATGGTAGTCCGCCCGTAGCCATGCCACTGATAGGCAGTAGCGAGCGCCTTTTCAAACAGCACTCGAAACGGGCTGTTTTGGCCTGACTCGAACTCATTTCGCACAACGGTCATTTCGCTATCCAGATCTTTCTTGGCGATAAACGAATTCACCATGCGGTCCGCTTCCAGTTCCAAAGCCCATTCCAGATTCGCATCGGAAGCCTGGAACGTCTCAAAATAGTTGGTGCGGTCAAACGATGTGGTTCCGTTTGGCCTTGCGCCGCGTTCGGTAAGTTCCTTGGGGATGGAGGGGTGCTTCGGCGTTCCCTTGAACACGAGGTGCTCGAGCAAGTGCGCCATGCCGCTTTCGCCGTAGCCTTCATGGCGTGAGCCGACAAGGTAAGTGATGTTCACCGTAGCGGTTTCCTTTGACGGATCGGGGAACAGCAACACCTTTAACCCGTTCGGCAGACGGTACTCCGTGATGCCTTCAACGGAGGTAATCTTCGTGGGCTGCGCCAGCAGCGGCAATGCGGCAGAAACAATTGTTAATAGAAATGCGCGAACAAACATGAACAACTCCCTACTGCTAGATTAGTGATATGACGTACCAGATGCAATTTTGTTTGCCTGGATAGGACAGGCAATACGCCTGGTCACGATATGATAGTCTTCGATGAAACTCGTTCTATCCGTTCTCCTCATGGCCTCAACCCTACCGGCCGCCAGCCCCATCAATCTCTGGCCGAAAGGCGCGCCCGGCGAAAAGGGTGACATCGGCG
Source organism: uncultured Acidobacteriia bacterium (assembly GCA_903881085.1). Lineage (GTDB taxonomy): Bacteria > Acidobacteriota > Terriglobia > Bryobacterales > Bryobacteraceae > CAIRSA01. The sequence continues at coordinate 18,564 of CAIRSA010000483.1, read as the reverse complement.
AAGAGAAAGACACCACCGGCCCCAACGGCCAGCTCGTCGCCGGCAAGCGCGTCATCCGCCTCGGCAACGTATCCAACCCCACCATCACCGTTTACAGCCCGGCCAAGGACAAGAACACCGGCGCCGCAGTTTTGGTGTTTCCAGGCGGCGGCTATAGCATTCTCGCCCTCGACCTGGAAGGTTCTGAGGTCTGCGAATGGCTCAACTCCATCGGCGTCACCGGCATTTTGGTTAAGTACCGCGTGCCGGCCCGCAAAGGCCTGCCCAACTACGCGCCGCCCCTGCAGGACGCGCAACGCGCCATGGGTTATGTTCGCCAGCACGCCCTGGAATGGAACATCGATCCGCAGAAGATCGGCGTCCTTGGCTTCTCCGCCGGAGGCCACCTTTCAGCGGCCATCAGCACCAACTTCGAAAAACGTACGTACGATGCGATTGATGCCGCGGACCAGATCAGTTGCCGGCCCGACTTCGCCGTCGTCATCTATCCCGGCCTGCTGGTACCACGCCAGAACCCGGAAAAGCTGAATCCGGAATTCAATGTCACAGCCAATACCCCGCCGACTTTCCTCGCCCAGGCCCAGGACGATCCTGTTCGCGTGGAAAACAGCATCTTTTACTTCCAGGCGCTGCTGAAAGCCAAGGTTCCGGCAGAGATGCATATCTACCCGGTTGGAGGCCACGGCTACGGCCTGCGCCGCACGGACAAACTGGTCACCACCTGGCCCGCTCGCGCCGAAGAGTGGATGCGCTCCCTGAAGCTGATTCCGTAATGCGACTCGTTCTATTTACCGCATTGCTGCTGCGTTGCTCAGCGGCTGACATTACCAGTTTTGGCGCGCATGCGGGCGATGGCAGCGACACCACGCCCGCCGTCCGCGAGGCGCTCCGCACCAAGCCGAAGAAGCTAGTCTTCCCCAAGGGCCGCTACGACTTTTATCCGTCCTATGCGCTCGAAAAGTATCTATTCATAAGCAATAACGACGAGGGTTTGAAACGCATCGGCTTCCCCATCGTAGGTTTCGAAGCGCTGGAGATCGATGGCCAGGGCTCGCAGTTCGTCTTCCATGGCTTCATGAGCCCCTTCCTGATTGAGCGTTCCAAAAACGTCACGTTCAAAAACTTCTCCATCGATTTCGAGCGCACCTTCCACAGCGAAGCCAAGGTGATCGCCATCGGCGACGATGGCGTTGATCTGGAAATCTCCGGGCAGTTCCCATTCAAGGTCGACAGAGGCCTGCTGCAGTTCATCGGAAAGAGCAAAGAACCGTACCCCTTCGGCAGCATTTTGGAGTTCGACCCGCGCCGCCGCGAGACTGCTTATCAAGCTCGCGATTACTACACGGGGCCCTACGTAGAGGCCGAATCCATTGGCCCGCGCAAGGTGCGGATCGATGTCCCGAAACTGACGGCGACGGTTGGCAACATCCTGGTGTTCGGCGCAGCCAATCGTAACTTCCCCGGCTTCACGATCTCCGATAGTATCGACACCAGCTTGACCGACATTTCGATTTACCATTGCGGCGGCATGGGGGTCATTGCCCAACGCAGCCACAACGTCACGCTCGATCGCGTGCAGGTCACGCCGGCCCCAAGCAGCGGACGCATCGTCAGCATCACGGCCGACGCCACGCACTTCGTCAACTGCACCGGCCGCATCGTCATGACGCATTGTCTGTTTGAAAATCAAAAGGACGATGCGACCAATATTCACGGCATCTATGCGCAGATCAGCCGCCAGCTTGCCCCGGACGAGATCGAAGTGCGGCTGGTGCATCCACAGCAACTGGGGTTCGATTTCATCTTTCCCAAGGAGCGGCTGGAACTTGTGCATGGCCCAAGCATGATGACCTACGGCGATGCCATCGTGAAGTCGGTCACGCGCGTAAATAAGGAATTCACGCGAGTGACTTTCCTGAAACCACTGCCGAAGGAGTTGAAGACCGGCGATGTAGTGGCCAGTGCGCAACCCGGCCCGGAAGTGCTGATCGCCAACTGCACTTTCCGCGGCAATCGCGCGCGCGGGCTACTGCTCGGCTCACGCGGCAAGACCATCATCGAAGATAATGTCTTCCACATTCCAGGCGCGGCGATTTTGTTCGAAGGGGACGCCCGCTTCTGGTTTGAGCAGGCAGGAGTGAGGGATGTGACTATCCGCCGCAATCGCTTCGACAACTGCAATTACGGCGTGTGGGGCAAGGCGACCATAGAGGTCGCTGCGGGAATCGAACCCTCCCAACGTGCGGTGAGCCGGTACAATCGCAACATTACGATCGAAGACAATCTGTTCCGCATCTTCGACGGAGGGCGGATCGTGATGGCCTACTCGGTGGATGGCATAACGATCCGCAAGAACCGCATCGAACGAACTACTGACTATCCTCCGGCTAGGCCGGCGGCCGAGCCGTTCGACATCAAAGACAGCTCACAAGTCGCAATCAGGTAAATCTAGCGTTTGAAATGCCGCGATCAACGACAAAACTCTCGGGGACGGAGGGATCTGTCCCAAGCGGAGCCCGTGGACAGCGCCCTCCGTCCCCTCAGCGGACACCCGCCGCCCAACAATTTTCTAAGAACGAGTGGTATTGGAGTGGCACGCTGCTCACCGGTCTGCAATCGGCCAGCCCCTCTTACTTCAGCGCACTCTCAATCGCTTTGATCAGCTCCGGAGCATCCGGCGTCACGCCGGAGTCGAACTTCTGAATCACCTTACCGTCCTTGCCCGCCAGGAATTTGGTGAAATTCCACTTCACAGCGCCCTTTTCCTTCGACAGGTACTGATACAGCGGGGCCGTATCATCGCCCGTAACCGAGATCTTGCTGTACATCGGGAAAGTCACGCTGTACTTGGAAGAGCAGAAAGTTTTGATCTCCGCGTCCGTACCCGGCTCCTGAGAACCGAAATTATTAGCGGGGAAGCCCAAAATCACCAAGCCCTTATCCTTGTACTTCTCGTACAACGCTTCCAGGCCGGTATATTGCGGAGTGTAACCGCAACGGCTGGCGACGTTCACCACCAGCACTACCTTCCCTTTGTAGGCGGCCAGCGGGGCTGGCTTGCCATCAATAGAGTTCAATGTAAATTCGTGAATGCTGGATGCCGCAAACATAGAGACGCTCCCAATCGTGGCCAATAGGGCCGATGCAAAGTATTTCATAGCTCTCTTTGGATGCGTCTCCGTTGTGGTGCGATTCAAATTTTGTGCTAGGTCCGAACCTCGCTGGCGCCAACCATTTTGTTGAGCCCCTGAATGATGTCGCGCAACGATTCTGTCTGCGCGTTCAATTCTTCCGCCGCGGAAGCGCTCTCTTCCGCGCTGGCGGCCGTCTGTTGTGTCACCTTCTCCATCTGCGCAATGGCTTTGGTCACTTCGCTGACTCCACGAGTCTGCTCCTTACTGCTGGCGTTCACCTCGGTCGCTAACTTTTCGACCTCTGCCGCACTTTCAGTGATTGAATGGATTGCCACTGCCACCTGGTCCAACTTCTTTTTGCCCTCGTTCGACCGTTGGATGGAATCCTCAATCATGCCGGCCGTATCCTTCGCGGCCTGCGCACATCGCTGGGCCAGATTGCGTACTTCGTCCGCGACAACCGCGAAGCCCATGCCCGCTTCACCCGCCCGCGCCGCTTCCACCGCCGCATTCAGAGCCAAAATATTGGTTTGGAACGCAATCTCGTCAATCACCTTGATGATCTTCGAAATCCGGTCGCTGGAGTTCTTGATCTCAATCATGGAGGCAATCATCTCATCCAGCGTCTGGTTCGCCAACACCACTTTGCCCGAAACCTGCGTCGCCAGTTCCGCCGCCTTCCCGGAGCCCTCCGCATTTCTGAGAGTAAGAGAGTTAATCTCCTCGCTGGTTGCGGAGGTCTCCTCCAGCGAAGCAGCTTGCTCTGAGGCCCCCTGAGCCAACTGCTGACTGGCCGAGGCCACCTGCCCAGCCGCGCTCGCCGATTGAATGGCGCCTTCGGAGAGTTGCAGCACGGTCGACCGTAATTCGCGGTTGATCCCTCGGACCATCCAAATAGCGAATACACAGCCTGAAATCGCGGCAAAGGACGAGAAGATCCAAGCCAGGCGCATCATGTTTGATGCCGAGGCCGATGCATTGATTGCGGTTTCATCGCCCGCCTTGTGATTGTATTCCAGCAGCGTAGTTGTGGCCTTATCCAAAACTACAAAGCTCTCCACCACCTCATCGCGAAACGCCTTAGTCACTTCCGCCTCCGCTTTACCAGCCTGGCGGGCGCCCGAAACATGGCTCCAACCAATTTTCACTTTGTCCACAAGAGGCTTCAGCTCGTTGAAGTTGCGGCGGTCCTCCGCAGTCACGATATAGGCTTCGTATCCTGACATACTTTTCTGCAGAGTTCCCTCCGCCTTGGAAAGTCCCTGCTCCCATCGTGCCGCGGCCTTACCCTGATTCGTAGCTAAATCAAGCAGGGATGCATTCATATTGAACCGCATCTGCGAGAATGCGCTTTCTATCTCCGCCGCATAGTAAAGCCCAGGTATGGAATCCGTCCGCAGGCTCTCAAATTTCGCTAACAGCCCATTGGTGCCAATCAACATCTCCGCGGCCAACGCCACGATAAACGCAACCAGCAGTCCGCAAGTTGCCCCCATTTTCTGCCCTACCGTCAAGGAACGCATCGTTCACCTCTCCAATAGGCTTATCGAACAGGACAATTTAGTCTTTAAGCATTCTCACCATACTCTACAAATATTTGGGGGGGACATCGGCTGCCCTTGCTTGCAGGCGAACGCTTCGGAGAACTGCGGCAGATTCGCCACCACCCCGTTAATGCGGTATTCCAAAGGGGAATGCGGATTGTTGATTGCGTTCATCCGCCGGATCTCTGGCCGTTCCGACCCGCAAGCCCACTGCGCCATGCCGATAAAATAGCGCTGGTCTGGGGTAAATCCATCGACCGGACCAAGCGGTTGCCCACGGGTGGCCGACTTCCACGCCAGGTAGGCCAGCAGCGTGCCCCCCAGGTCGGCCACATCTTCGCCCAACGTCAGCTTGCCGTTGATCTTGATGTTATCCACCACCGTGTAAGTGGAATACTGGTCGCTCACGCAACTGGCCCGCTTGGTGAACTGCTCGGCATCGGCCTTAGTCCACCAGTCTTTAAGATTCCCCTTCGCATCGAACTGCCGCCCCTCGTCATCGAAGCCGTGCGTCAACTCATGCCCTATCGTCGCGCCCGTATTGCCGTAGTTTGGTGCGTCGTCCAGCTTCGCATCGAACAGCGGAGGCTGCAGCACGCCCGCCGGAAAATTGATGTCGTTCATCTGCGGATTGTAATAAGCGTTCACCGTCGGCGGAGTCATCCCCCACTCGCCCCGGTCCACCGGCTTGCCGATCTTCCCCAACTGCCGCTTCGATTCAAAAAGAGTCGCGCGCGTCGCGTTCCCGAAGTAATCGCCCGCCTTAATCTCCAGCGAGCTGTAATCGCGCCATCGCTCCGGATACCCGATTTTATTGACCATGCCATGCAGTTTTTCCAGCGCCCGAATCTTGGTCTCCGCGCTCATCCAGTCCAGCTTGCCAATCTCCGCCTCCATCGCCTTTTCGATCTCCCGGGTCATCGCAACGGCTCGCGCCTTCACGTCGGGTGAAAATGTTTTCTCCACGAAAACCTCTCCCAGCGCCTCGCCCAGTTCCTGGTCCACCGCCTGCACACATCGCTTCCAACGCGGCTTCATCGCCTTCGTGCCTCGCAGATACTCGCTGTAGAAGCGATAGTTCGCGGCCAGGAATTTCTCCGGCAGCAACTGCGCCTTCGCCCGCGAAGCATGCCACCGCAAATAACTCTTCCACTCCGCCAGCTTGCGCGTCTTCAATTCAATCTCAAGCTGCTTGAAAAACTCGGGCTCGGAAACATTCACCTCGGTCACATCGCCAAGGCCCACTGTCTGAAAATAGGCCTTCCAATCAAACGAGGGAGCCAGCGCCGCCAACTGCGCCCCAGTCATGCGATGAAACAACTTGTAGGGGTCGCGCTTGTCGACAGCGCTCAGTGAAGCCTTAGCCAGCGCCGTTTCCAGCGTCATGATCTTTTTCGCCTGTGCCGCCGCCACTGCCGGCTTCACGCCAGTCAGTTCCAACATCTCCCGCACATGCGCCACATACTTCGCCCGCGTCTCGACTGACTTCTTGTCGGTCTTCAAATAGTAATCACGATCAGGCAAACCCAGGCCGCCAGCATCAGCATTCGCGATCACCCGATTGGCATCCTCATAATCCTGCCCCGACCCGAATCCGAACAGAGGATTCGCATGTCGCAGCTCCAGATGCAACCGTCCAACAATCGCCGCCAACTCTTTCGTCGTGCGCGCCGCATCGATCGCATCCAGCAGCGGTTTCAGCGGCGCGGCGCCTGCCTTTTCGATTGCGCTCTCATCCATGCACGCGCCGAAATGGTCGCCGATCTTTTGCTGCATTGGCGACCGCTGCGCGCCAGGCTTTGCCGCATTCAGCAGCAGTCCCCACAGGTAGCGCTGATTCTCATCGGTCATTTTGCCGTACACATCCCACCGGGCTTGGTCCGCCGGAATCGGATTGTTTTTGATCCACCCGCCGCAGGCATATTTGTAGAAATCCTCGCACGGGTTGGCCGTGCGATCCATTGACGCAAGGTCAAGCACTGGCGTATAGGGCAATGATTGCAGCGGTTGCGCGCACATTACGCCGCAGGAAACAGCAAGCAGGAAAAGATATCGCATAGACTATTCCAACGATAACGCATTATTCTGAATTTGGATGCCGACAGCCACGCTACTCGATCAACTGGACCAATCCCGCCGCCGCTTCTCGCCTCACGAAGCACCCGTCCTGGAAAGCCTGCTCAGTGAAGTGCCCGGCTTCCCAACCACCACGGCGGCCGGACTGATCCGCCTCCATGAACTGCTGCTGTTCATACGCGCCTACCCGGTCAGCACGCATGCGGCGGCGCTCGCAGAAACCGCACTGCACGACATCGCTCGCCGCGTCGCCCTGCTCTCCGATGCCGACGCGCTTGAGTACGGCGATGTCTCGGGGCTGGCCGGCTCCGGCATCACCGCCGTCTTCACTGCCGGTCTCGCCCGTCATCTCATTCGCCGCCACCCCGGAGCACTGTCGATTCACTGGGAAGCTTGGCAAACGCCTGAGCGGCTGATCCAAGTGCTGCCTTCGCTGTTCCCGCTTTCGTGGGACGATCTCAGCGTTGAAGCGGGAGTGCCCTATCGTGAATGGCTCGAAGCCGTAGGCGGCCTGCAAGCGCTGATGCGATGCACTTCCGCGCAATACGACGCGCTGGAACTGCCGCTGCGATGGGACTTCGGCACCAGCACGGCCACCCGCACGCTGATGCGCCTGCCTGACCGCGAGTTCTTCCTGCACCGCCAACCTCTCATCACTCGCCGCGAAGTATCGCTCGATGCCCTGCCCTCTGAGCCAGCCTTTCCCCTACGCAAATTACCGCGCAAACAGGCCGAAGAGGTCATCGCGCTCGCCCGCGACACCTCCGCCGTCCGCTTCCGTGAGTTGCACGGCTTCACCTATGGCGACACGGCCCAGGTGTTCGAGGTGAATCCAGGCCGCGGAGTGGTCATCTATGCGTGGGGCGTTCCTGCTGAAAATCGCCTGCCACTGCGCGCCTATCTTGGCGCAACGATCTGGAAGAACGGAATCCCCGTCGGCTACTTCGAAGGCTTGTCGCTGGCTGAGCGCATGGAGGCTGGCTTTAATCTGTACTACACGTTTCGCGAAGGTGAGACGGCGTGGCTCTATGGCCGCCTGCTGAAGCTCTGCCATCAGTTCGCGGGCGCAAACATCTTCACCCTCGATCCGTATCAAATCGGGCACGAAAACAAGGAAGCGATCGACTCCGGCGCCTTCTGGTTTTACCGCAAACTGGGCTACCACTCCATCAGCGCCGCCCTCCGCGAACTCACCGCGCGCGAAGAGAGAAAAATTGCCGCCAACCCCGGTTATCGCACCTCAAAGGGCACACTGCGCAAGCTGGTATGTGAACCCATGATCTACGGCTTCCCCGGCGCGCCGGTGGAAGACTGGTATGGCTTCCAATCACGCCGCATCGGCCTGAATGTTGCCCGCCAAGGCGGCTGGACGCCACGCCAAAAGCGTTTGCTGAAACCCTACTTGGAGGCTAAGCAATCCGCCAAAGTCGAATCGCCGAGGATGGAGCCGGCCCTGCGGGATGAGCTTCTCCACCTAGGCAAGATTTAGCACCGATGTGGGGCAGAGTGGCACTCCAATGTCGCTTACATTGGCTAGAACGACGCGTCGCATTTGGGGTCTGACACCTTTTTCGGCCGTTTTCTTGTCCGCCGTAGCTTTAGCGAAGGTGGATGACGAAAATGGGCTGTCTGACCCCAATTGCCCTTCACCGCAATGCCCCAATGAACCGCTCACCAAATCGCAACCTCGCCTCATAACCGGCAACGTAAGCGACATTGGAGTGGCACTCGCCCTCTTGGCTGCGTGTGGGATGCCAAAGGCCGAGTGCCACTCGGCCGCAGAATACCATTCTGCCCTACTAAAGCGTATTCGCCTCAGTCAGCGGCGCCTGCCTGATCTCCATGCACCCGCGCCCCAGCGGCAACACCTTGCCCGGATTCAACCGGCATTCCGGATCGAACAACGTCTTGAACGCCTGAATCGTATCCAGCGTCTCAGGCGTAAACTGCTTAGCCATCAACTCCATCTTTTCCATGCCCACGCCATGCTCGCCAGTGATCGACCCGCCCACGCTGATGCAGTATTCCAGTATCGCCTCGCCCGCATGCTGCGCCCGTTCCAACTCACCCGGCTTGCGTGCATCGAACAGAATGATCGGGTGCATGTTGCCATCGCCCGCATGGAAAATATTGCTGATGATCAGATCGAACTTCTTCGACACTTCGCCGATATACCGCAGAGTGTCGGCAATGCGCCCGCGCGGCACTACGCCGTCCTGCACGTAGTAGAACGGACTCATCCGCCCCACCGCGCCAAACGCGTTCTTGCGCCCCTTCCACAGCAGATCGCGCTCCTCGGCCGATTTCGCCACACGCACTTCGCGCGCGCCACAGGAATTGCAGGCCTCGGTGATCTGCCCCACCTGCTCTTCCACCGCCTCGCGCAAGCCTTCCAGTTCAATCAACAGCACCGCCGCCGCATCCATCGGATATCCGGCGTGCGTTGCCTCTTCCACCATGCGCAGCATCGGCCCGTCCAGCATCTCCACCGCTACGGGAGTAATCGCCCGCTCCGTGATCGCGGCCACCGTCCGGCCGGCATCCTCTGCCGAATCATAAATCGCCAGAATTGTTTTTACCAGTTCCGGCGCGCGCATCAGGCGGATGATCACCTTCGTGATCAGCGCCATCGTGCCTTCAGAGCCCGTCAACAGCCCGACAAGGTCGTACCCCGGCAGATCGCTCTCCGCCCCGCCCGTGGTGATCACCGTGCCATCCATCAGCACCGCTTCCAGCCCCAGCACGTGATTCGTCGTCACGCCGTACGCCAGCGTATGCGGGCCGCCGGCGTTCTCCGCCACGTTGCCGCCCATGGTGCACGCGCGCTGGCTCGATGGGTCCGGCGCATAGAAGTAGCCCTGCGACTGCACCGCCAGCGTCACTTCCAGATTCACCACGCCAGGCTCAACCACCGCCCGCTCGTTTTCCAGATCGATCTCAAGAATGCGCTTCATCCGCGCGAAACCGATCATGATGCCGCCCTTGCGCGGTATCGCACCGCCGCTCAACCCGGTACCGGCGCCACGCCCGACAACCGGCAACTGGAACTCGCGTGCGATCTTCACGATCTCCACAACGTCCGCCGTCGACCGCGGAAACACTACCAGTTCCGGCTTGGCTTTATCCACGCCGCCATCGTACTCATAGAGCGTAAGATCTTCGGCGCGGTCCAGCACGCCCTTCGCGCCCAGTAAAGTGATCAGCCGTTCTTTTGCGGATTGTGGAATCATGGGCCCTACAGAATCCTCTTCATATCGTTCAGCACTTCCGCCGACATCCAGTCCTTCGGCCCAATGTACTTCACCACGACCTCGCCCTTGGAGTTGATGATGTAAGTCTCCGGATACTTGAACGTGCCGTACTCCGCGCTGATGCTCGAATCGCCATCGCGCGACGTCTGGAACGACACCCGCGCCTTGGCCAGAAAATCTTTGTACTGCTTCTCGTTCTTGTCAACGCTCACGCCAACAACAACCACGCCCTGCCCTTTCAATTGGCGCTGAAACTCATCCAGCGACGGCAGCTCTTCAATGCATGGCGGGCACCACGTGGCCCAAAAATTCAGCACCAGGATCTTGCCGCCAAAGTCCGACCGCGAGATCGGTTTACCATTATCGCTGATGATCTTGAAATCTGGCGCTTTGTCGCCGACCACTACAACGTGCTCGTTGAGCGTGTCGTTGACAACAAAGACGAACGCAACCAGCAGGACGCCGATCGCGATTTGAATAATGCGTTCCGTTTTAAACATCGATGTTATGAATCCCTTATAATTTTAGAGTATCCGATCGGTTCCTGCCGCATCAAATTATATTGACATCATGTTCATCACCCGCAAGGCCGAGTTTTCCGCCTCTCACATCTGCCGCAATCCAAAGCTGACCGACGAAGAGAACCTCGCATTCTACGGCATTGCCGCCAATCCGCACGGCCACGGCCACAACTATCTGCTCGAAGTGACGCTCGAAGGCGACCCCGATCCGGTCACCGGCATGGTGCTCGATCTGAAGCGACTCAAGGAGATCGTCAACGAACAGGTAGTGGAACCGATGGACCATCGCTTTCTCAACCACGAGGTGCCGCCGTTTGATAAGACGATTCCAACCACCGAAAACATCGCAGTAGAAATCTGGCGCCGCCTGGAACCGCAGTTTTCCGCCGGCCCGGCCCGCCTACACGCCGTCCGTCTGTGGGAGACTGACGACCTCTACGTCGACTACTTCGGGGGCCGCTAATGATTCGCCTCACCCGTTGCTACCGCTTCCCCGCCTCGCACCGCCTGCATTCCAACCAGTTGAGCGAAGAGGAAAACCAGGAGGTCTATGGCAAGTGCAACAATCCATACGGCCACGGCCACAACTACGTGATTGAAATCAGCGTCAGAGGGCCCATCGATCCGGAGAGCGGCTGCGCTGTCGATATAATTAAATTAGACAGGTTGGTCAACCAGCAGGTGGTAAGTGCTTTCGATCATCGCTATTTGAACGACGAAGTGCCGGCCTTCCGCGACCTGGTCCCAACTGCCGAAAATATCGGCATGGAAACCCGGCGTCGTTTGGAAGCTGTCTGGCCGCCTGATTTTCCTGCCCTCGAAAAAGTTCGCGTCCTGGAGACGTTGCGAAACATCATTGAAGTGTGAGTATGAAGAAGAACAAAGCAGTTTTGCAGGTAATGCCATCCAGGCCGGAACATGGCATTGCACCGTTGATGGCCGATATCCTGGCGCGCATTGGAGAAGATCCTTCGCGCGAAGGCTTGTTGCGTACGCCGGAACGATTCGAAAAGGCGATCAAGTTTCTGACCAGCGGTTATGAAAGCGACCTCGACAAGATCATCAATGGCGCGCTCTTCTCGGTGGAATACGACGAGATGGTGATCGTCAAAGATATCGAATTCTACAGCCTCTGCGAGCACCACCTGCTACCCTTCTTCGGCAAAATTCACGTGGCTTATCTGCCCGGCAAGAGCGTCATCGGATTAAGTAAGATCCCGCGTATCGTCGACATGTTTGCCCGCCGCCTGCAGGTGCAGGAACGCCTGACGCAACAGATCGCCGAGACCATCCAACAGGTATTGCAACCGCGCGGCGTCGGTGTGATCTGCGAAGCCCAGCACTTCTGCATGATGATGCGCGGCGTGGAAAAACAGCACTCCGGCACCGTCACCAGCTCCATGCTAGGCGCCTTCCGCGAAGACAAAGGAACTCGCGAAGAATTCCTCTGTCTGGCCAACCGGACTCGGTAGCCGGGTAGGGCGGGCTTCAGCCTGCGCGGGACTTCAGTCCCGCTCCGCCCCCCCTCACTTCCCCAACCCAAACGAATACACCTGGCTCCCCACCGCAATCGCCACATACTGCTGATTGTCGAACAAGTAAGTCATCGGCGAAGTATGCAGCTCCTCCGTAAACGGAAAACTCCACAACCGCTTCCCCGCCTTCGCATCGGCCGCCGAAAAGACGCCGTTATCCTCGCCAAAGAAAACCAGCCCGCCATCTGTGGTCAAGGTCCCAGTCCAGCTCTCGCCGCGTCCTTCCTGCGGCAGTTCCCACGCCATTTTGCCGGTCGCCACATCGAATGCGCGCAAAAACTTCTGCGCCACATCGCCCTCTGCGCGCCGTCCGCCGCCACCCTGATACGACCTGCCAGCCGTCCACGGCGGAGTCGTGTTCTTGGTATACAACGCGCACCGCTCCAGCGTGTTCACATAGAACAACCCGCTCGCAGGAATATACGACGTAGAAAAGAAATTCGCCGCCCCTTCTACCGCCGGGCAGACCACCGTACCCGCAGGGGTCGGAACCTGATTCGCATTCATGATCGGCCGCCCATCCGGCGCAATGCCTTTCGCCCACGTCAGCTTCTTCACCATCGGTTTCGCCGAAAGCATCTTGCCATTGGTGCGATCCAGCACATACATAAATCCATTCCGATTCGCCTGGATCAGCAGCTTCCGCGGCTGACCTTCCCAATCACGATCCACCAGCAACACCGGCTCCGTCGCATCCCAATCCCATTCATCGTGCGGCGTGAATTGAAAGTGCCACTTCAGCTTGCCTGTCCGCAGGTCCAGCGCCAGAACGGAGCAAGTATAAAGGTTGTCGCCCTTGCGATTATCGCCATTGAAATCCGGCCCCGCATTGCCCGTCGTCCAGTACACGGTCTTCGACGCCGCATCGTAAGCACCGGTCAACCAGGTGGTAGCTCCGCCGTGCTCAATGTCGATTCCATCCCACGTCTCCGAACCCTTTTCGCCCTTCGCCGGCACGGTCCAAAAGCGCCAGACTTCCTTGCCGGTCTTCTGGTCATAAGCAGCCAGGAAACCGCGTACACCCTCTTCGCCGCCGGCCGTACCCGCCACAATCAGATCTTCAATCGCCAGCAGCGACCCGGTCGCATTGTAGTTCTGTTTCCAGTCGGCCATCGTCGTTTCCCACAATACATCGCCCGTGAAACGATTCAACGCCACCAGCTTCGCCGTATCGAGTTGCAGGAAGACGCGATCGCCCGCCACCGTCACACTGCGATTGTTGCCGATGCTGCGCGCGTTGCCCTGCAGCCCATCTGTCGGCGGCCTGCTGAACGACCACAACCGCGCGCCTGTGCCCGCATCCAGCGCCACCACCGTGTTCGTGTGCGGCATGTACATGATGCCTTCATACACCTGCGGAGTGCCTTGCAACTTGCCCGAATCCGGCACCGGGTACACCCATTTCAAACTCAGCTGCTTCACATTCGCCGCGTTGATCTGCGTCATCGTGCTGTGCCGGTTGCCGTCCAAACGTCCGTGCATGCTCGGCCAATCCGACTGCGAAGTCACCTCACGATATTTCTCGCCGTCCTTGCGCAGCAGGTGAATCTTGCCGTCATCCGTGCGTAGTTGCACCGCGCCTGCCGCCTGCCCCAACGCAACGCCTTCGATCTTCCCGCCCGTCTTCAAATCCAGCGAAAGTTTCGCCATCATCCCACGACGCCCGCGCCGAGCCTGTGGATTCGCCATGATCTTCAAAAACGCGACCAGGCTGTTCATCTCTGCATCAGGCAACTTCCCAAACGCCGGCATGCCGCGCAGCGGAACGCCCTTCTTTAAAAACGCTTCGATATCGGCATTCGCCGGGGTGCGCTGAACCCATCCCAAAATGGTTGGCCCGTGCTCGCCGCCATTGCCGTCTTGGCCATGGCAACCGGAACAACGTGTCTGAAAGGATTGGCGCCCCGCAGGCCCCTGTGCGAATACGGCCGTGGTCGCAAGGAAGCAAACCAGGCTCCACTGAGCAAAAAATTTCATTTGTGTTTTGAAAGCCTCAAGAATTTGGGTAATTGTTTATTGTATCGCTCTCCGAAGTGTTCAGCGCTGCCGCTTCAGAAAATCCAAAACAAACGCATCGCGCCTCGCCCTCACCTGTGCGGCATCTTTCTTTGACCAGTCATAGAAACCCTCGCCCGACTTCACTCCCAGCTTCCCCTCCGCCACTTTCTGGTGATACAGCGGCGGCGCATTGGGCTCGTTGTAAAGGTCGGCCGCGACGTACTGAGTGATCGCCAGCCCCATGTCCAATCCCACCATGTCCTGATGCTCAAAGATCCCGTACACCGGCAGCCGCAGCCCGAAGCCCGCCTTCGCCGCCAGGTCGACATCCTCCACGTCGGCAATGCCCTCAGCCACAATATTCACGGCCTCGCGCACCAGTGCCATCTGCAACCGGTTCCCCAGCTGCCCCGGCCGGTCTTTCTTGATCACAACCGGAACCTTGCCGCAACGCGCCAGCAACTCGCGAATCTCCATCGCCACATCGCGCGACGTCTTCTCGCCCATCACGATTTCCACAAGCGGCATCAGGTGCGGAGGATTCCAGAAGTGCGTCGTCAACACCCGCTCCGGCCGCGTGCACAATGAGGCAATCGCCGTGATGCTCAACCCCGATGTATTCGAAGCCAGCACGCACTCCGGCTTCGCAATGCAGTCCATCCGTTCAAACAGCTCCTGCTTGAACTGCATATTCTCCGGCGCCGACTCAATCACCAGATCGGCCGCCGCCACCGGTTCATCGAACAAATGCGTCGCCGCCAACAGCCCCGCGGCCCGCTCCGCGTTCTCCTCCGTCACCAGCCCGTTTTCGCGCAACAGCTCCAACTGCGCCCGCGCCGTAGCCAGACCTTTCGCCGCCGACTCCTCGGCCCTGCTCAGAATCGTTGCCTTCACCCCGCCCAGCGCCAATGTCAGCGCTATGCCCGGCCCCATCATGCCGGAGCCGATAACTACTGCGTTCGCGATGCTCATTTCTCTTTCAACTCAATAGTCAGGCTGCGATATGCCTTATCGCCCAGGTTCTTCAGTATCGGCGCGTCTTCCCCGCGATCATGCCACAGCACCTCGCCAGCCTTGCGCGTGCGCACCGTCTTCTCGCCCGTCTTTGAATCCGTCCGCTCGTATTTGCAATCGTCCAGAAACACGATCACCTGATCGGTCGGCCTTATATGCCGGTCCCTCGGCACGCCCGGTTCATATGTGACCTCCGTCACCTTCACCCGCACATTCTCCATCAACACTTTGTTCATGCCTTGCCTCCTGGGGCATATTTTGCCCGCACCATAAATACGTACGCGGCCACGCCCATAATCAAAAATACACAGATCGCCATCATCGGCGCGACATAGCTCCCTGTCGACGCCTTCAACCATCCCGTGATCAGCGGCGCCGCGATCCCGCTGAAGTTTGCTGCAAAGTTCTGCACGCCTGAGATGCGCCCAATCGCCGCTCCCGGCACCAGCGTCTGCGTCAGCGCCCAATAATTCGCCGTCGCAAGGCCGAGCCCCGTCAGCGACACAATCGAGAAGAACAACGCCACATCGTTCGAGGGAGCAACCGCGCCAATCAACTCCGTCGACGCCGCCAGCAGCCCCGCAATCGTGAAGCCCTTCCTTACCTTCACCGCATCGTAGCCGCGCTCAATCATCCGGTCTGCCACATAGCCCGCCACAATCGCCATCACCGCCATACCGCTAAAGCTGAAGAATTGATACACGCCCATCGATTGCAGCGACAGGTTGCGCCGCTCAACCAAATAGGCAGGCATCCACGTCATGGAAAAATAGACGAAATAGTTATAGCTGAACGTACCCAGAATCACGCCGTAAATCATTGGCGTCTTCCACACCTCGCCGAACGCCATCGCCTTCGACGTCGAAGCCAGTGCCACCTCGGCCTCCAACTCACGATCGTCATTGCGCGCCAACAGCAGCCACGGAATCAGCCACAATAATCCGCCCAAACCAAGAATGAAAAACATCGCCTGCCATCCGAACCGCTGCAGCAGCCACGCCGCCATGGACGAGCCCACCGCCGGCCCGAACTTCGCCCCTGCAAATAGAATCCCCACCGCCAGTCCGCGCTGCTTCTCGCCTACATTGAAGCGGATCCATCGCAGGCTCGCCGGCGTCACCAACGCCTCGCCCACGCCCAGCAACAAGCGCATCGCAAGCAACACGCTGACTGACTCCGCAAGCCCGGTGGCTGCACTCGTCAGGCTCCAAAACAGAAACGCAATGGCGAACGGATACTTCACGCCAAAGCGGTCCACCACGAATCCCGCTGGTATCTGTAGAAACGCGTACGTCCAGAAAAACGACGAGTTCAACAGCCCGCGATCGCTATCGGTCAAACGGAAAAGTTGCTTGAACTGGGCGTCGGCCAGAGCCACTGAGAGATTTGCGCGGTCAACATACGCTATGATCATCCCGAAGCCAAGAAGAATGACAACAGACCAGCGCAGCAACGAAGAATTACCGGAGTGTGATTTGCCAGGCAAGTCCCACAAAATATCACATCCTCTGGTTGCGCCAAAAATTTGCTTGCATTCGGCTTCACAAAAAGACTATAAAATGTTTTGGACCGCTGAGAGGAGCCTCGTACATGCAGCTGAGAGTTTTAGCATTCGTACTAGCTGGAGGAAAGGGTACAAGGCTGTACCCATTAACCAAGGAACGCGCCAAGCCTGCCGTTCCGTTTGGCGGACAATACCGGATCGTGGACTTCGTCCTCAGTAATCTGGTGAACTCGGGAATCTATTCATCCTACGTTCTCATTCAATTTAAGAGTCAGTCTTTGCTGCAGCACATCCGCGAAGGTTGGGAATCAGGCGGCTTTCTAAAAAGCCACTTCATCATCCCCGTCCCCGCGCAAATGCGCTCGCCCGGCGAAACCTGGTACCGCGGCACGGCCGACGCCATCTTTCAGAACATCAATCTGATTGAACAGGCCGACCCGCACGTGGTCGCCATCTTTGGCGCCGACCACATCTACCGCATGAACATTCGCGAAATGATCGAATTTCATGAGCAGAAACGCGCCCAGGCAACCGTCGCCGCCATCCCGGTCGACAAGCAGTTCGCCAGCGAATTCGGCGTCATCGAAGCCGGTGATGACGGCCGCATTCTCGGCTTCCATGAAAAGAATCCCGACGCCCCAACTATGCCGGGCGACCCCAACCAGGTCTATGCTTCCATGGGCAACTACATCTTTTCCACCGGCCTGTTGCTGCGCGAACTCTATGCCGACGCAGCCAATGAAAACAGCTCCCACGATTTCGGCCGCGACATTCTGCCAGGTCTGGTAGGCAAGTCCGAACTCTTCGCCTACGACTTCCAGACCAACCGCATCCCTGGCGACCCGGCAGGTTCCTCGAATTATTGGCGCGACGTCGGGACCATTGATGCCTATTACGACGCCAGCATGGATCTGCGCGCCGTATCGCCTGAATTGAATCTCTACAATCGCCAGTGGCCGCTGCGTACCGCGGGCTACCCGGATCCGCCCGCCAAGTTCATCTTCGATGAAGATGGCCGCCGCGGACACTCGGTGGATTCGGTCATCGCCGGC
Source organism: uncultured Acidobacteriia bacterium (assembly GCA_903881085.1). GTDB lineage: Bacteria > Acidobacteriota > Terriglobia > Bryobacterales > Bryobacteraceae > CAIRSA01. Next base: position 935 of record CAIRSA010000483.1, on the reverse strand, counting down.
GGAACCATCCTATCGGGAGGCGGAGTAAAGAACTCGGTGCTGGGCCGCGGCGTGCGCGTCCACTCCGGAGCGCAGGTTGAGGACTCCATCCTCTTCGACAACTGCGACATCGGCCGCCGCGCCAAGGTGCGCCGCGCAATTCTCGACAAGAACGTGCGCATCCCGCCCGACACCGAAATCGGCTACGACCTGGAAAAGGACCGCAAACTCTACCACGTCACCGAATCCGGCATCGTAGTAGTAGAAGGCCACCGCTCCCACGTAGAAGTGGCCACCATGCAAATCTAGAGAGCCCCAAAAGGGTGGGGCAGGCGATTCGCCTGCCCTATCTAACTCAAGGTTTTATCCGTGTCCATCCGTGTGTATCCGTGGTTAATTATCTTTGCCTTCCTCCCCACCCAAGCAGCCCTCCCCCAACCCATAACCAACGAACCCACCCGCCAAGCCGCTCTAAAGGCAATCTTCCCAGGCATGCCAATCAGCGTCCATCCGCCAAAGAAAATCGTCAGCCCCAGCCAACAGGAAAGACGCGAAAAATGGCGAATCCCTAAAGACGCGATGGCAGACCAGCAGGTCTACCACATCGAAGGCAAAGCCACCAACGAAGCCGAACGCTGCGCATCGGAAAACATGGCAGACAACCATTTCTCAAGCACCCGCCAACTACGCTTCAAGCTCTACCAGTGGCCCAACGAAGGCGTCATCGGAATGCTCGCGGTTCTCCAATATGACTTCGTGAACGCGGCCCCAGCGGGGTCCTGCTGGTCCATAGGACTCTTAGTCCACTTGCGCAAAGAAGGCCTCGTGTGGCACACGCGTGACCAGTTCCTAATCATGCCGCAACACCATGGGTCTATCAACCTGGAAAAAGCAGTTGGATGGGCTTAAGCTAATTCGCACGACGCGGCGCATTTGGGGTCTGACACCTTTTTTCG
>CAIRSA010000482.1 GCA_903881085.1 uncultured Acidobacteriia bacterium | reverse complement strand
TTGCCGCTGCTCTGGATTGGCCTCTGCCGCGAGTTGGCTCCGCACTCATCCACCCTACGATAAACGATCAGGCTGGTTTTGTCCAGCTAATTCGACCAAGGTACCTGAACTGTTACCTTTGCCGAGTCATGAGCAGTTCCAGCATCATGAAGTTTGTGAGCAGAATATCCGGCTTTGAAGTCTTGATGAGGTCTCTCTCGTTGGTATCCTCTTGCCCGGTGTAACGGGCGAAAGTGGGCTTGAGCGCGTCAGGAAGGTCAGACTGGTCCACGAACTTCTGCAATTCCTGCATCTGGCTATTTGCCAGAGCGTTCATCGGGTACACAATGATGGCGCGGGTGCGAGGGCTTTGGCCTGTTGCTCGCGCTCTCACCGCAGCGTCGATTATCGGAATAAAGAAACAAAGAGATTTTCCCGATCCTGTTCCTGTGGTGACTACGAAACTGTTGCCTTTGGACGCCTTGGCGACTGCCTGCGCCTGATGGCGATACAGAGTGATTGGCACGCCGCCAATGCGAAATATTCTCACCGTATCGGGGTGCAGTGTCCCGTCCGCTACTAACGCTTGAATGTTGGCGGCGCGTTCGTAATGGGGGTTGATGCTTATCATCGGCTCGGGCCAAAAGCGACCCGTTGCATACAGCGCATCGATTTGTGTCCGGATGTCTTCCGCTCGGATTTGAGTAAATGATCGGGCAAAACGCTCGTAATCGCTAATTATTGACGAATCCAAATCAAAGACGTTCACTCATCCTCCGTCGGACATAGGCAAGTCGACCCCGGGGCCTGCCCTCTGGGTGCGACGAACATAAAATACACTGGCAACCGTTCGACGGAAATCGCTCGACCGGCAAGACGATTCTAACGCAGACAGGGAGCCGGTTGGCGAAGCGGAGGCGGGTGCTGGTGGAGACTAACCCGCCGAGGAATACATAACCGGAGACTCATCGAAAATATGGTCGGGGTGGAGTCGGGCTTGAGTGGCTCCATTATCGCCAACAACGCGCCATCTGCTCGATAGATTTCCTTATAGCGTAGAAAACTCATTCCGAAAATGTTGCCGCGAAGCGGCTTCCTTTGTTTCGCGGCGCCGCAACGCCGAACTCGAACTCAGCCGGTGTGGCCCACTGTCTTCTGCAACATAAGGAGATCCATTTCTTTGTCCTGCACGAGGAATTGGGAAAACGGATTCGACTGCACGATTGCGCGAAAGATCGTGGGATGCCGCCTTCCCTGACCTGAAAAGAATGAGGTCCTGTGCCGATTCACCTTCCAGTCAGAAAAGTGAACTCCAGATATTCATGGAAGCGCGACTTCCTCGGCGTTGGGCCGCACTCAATGCGCCGCGCCAACATCACTTATCGCCGGGAGGTCGGCGGCAGTTGCATCTAGGCCTCGAAGCTTGCCGGCCACGCCAACACGAAAATCACCAAGGAGCACACGATCGTCCAGATGCTGCGTCATGAGGAGTTGGCCCGCCGGATTCAAGACCAATGGGCGGAGGCGACGAAGCGCGGCCAGAAGGGAGTGCAGGTTCTGCGCAAGGAAGGCACAGCCTGAACATTGAGTACGCATCACCCGCTAATCCGCCATGGGACGCTAACCTCTTCCTGGGATACAGATAGACGTATTCGAATTCAGCAAAGATTCTCGACTATTTCCACTCCTCAGGAACGAGCGCGTGATACCCGATTCCACTCCACGGAACTTCGATCACCGCATTCTGGTAACGCTCATCTGGCAGATTCGCGTGTTCCAGGACAATTATCTGAAAGCTCGGAGCCAGTTCCGCACACACTGAGAAGAGTAGGTCGAACATCCTCCCCACCGCATCCAGGTCCGCATCCGATTCAAGAGTCTCCTGAGTTGTTCCTGACATTGCCTTGTATTGTTGTGTTGAAGGGAAATAGACCTGCGTCGGCTGATCCAAAACCAAGAAGCCGGGTACTGGGCAATTGTTTTGTACGAAATGTTCGTGAAGCGCGAGCAATGCCAATAGATGGCATCCGAGCCAGTTCTTGCCGCCGCCCATTCGTTGCATCGGAATCGGGCGCCCAGGCCGATCGGCGACTACGGTGAGGTTGTTGAGATCGAGCCGGTAAGGCGCGCGATGCTCAAGTTGCAGCAGTTCCGCCCAATTGGTCATTCTCAATCCCATTCGATTGAGGATTGAAGCAAGAAGATCCTGTTCTCCGTCTTCGGCAAGCAGCAATTCCAGGTGCTTCACTTCGGTTTCCGCCTCCCTTACCGCGCCTTGCAGTGAATCCTGCTCATTGACCAGTTGGACCGTCTCGACATAGAGGCTCACTCGGCCCACAACGCGCGCCGCTCTGGCGTTTGCGTTTCGAAACGCCTCGGCCGCCTCTTGTTCCGACTGAGCCGCCTCCAACGCAAACTCCGCATCCGCCAGCCGTTGGCGAGTTGCTTCGCGCTCAGTTTTCAGGTTGTCGATGTATTCTCGCAGCCTTGGGCGCTCACCATCCACCTGCTGCAGATCTGCGCCCAACTGACGAAGGCTCTCGGTAAGCGCAGAAACCGTTGGGACTTCAACCGGGAGATCCGACGAGCAAACGGGACAGCGATGCGGGCCGTCAGCGCCGTCGAAAAGACGTATCGACTGCAGCCGCATAACTTGTTCTCCGGCCTCGCTTGCGTACGCCTGAGCGTCACGTTGAAAAACCTCAGCGGCATCGATCTGTCTCTGAAACCCCTTCAATTCCTCTCGTCGTAGATCTGCCAGCCGGCGAAGGTCCGCGAGCTTATCCTCTTCTACGAGTGGTGCGGCGGAGGGTGCCCAAGTCAAGACAGTTCTGAGTGTCTCTACGATCTCCTCGGCAGTTCCGACGGTCACGTCGGGCCGCAATATCCCAACCTGTTGGGCTTCGGTGATGAGGCTCCGCCCGCGCGTCAACTGGTCAGTCGCCACGAACTGAGCCTCATCCAACTCACGCGAAGCCAGTTTCAGTCGCCGTTTTGCGAGTCGCAGCTCATGTTCAAGGCGGACACGTTCCGAGTTCACCACTCCAAGGAAATAGGGCAGCGTGTCTTTGATTGTCTGTGGCATTTGTTGTTCCAACTGCCGATGGAACAGCAATTCCTTGCTTGCGATGAGCCCCTGGGTTTGGAACAAGTAATAAATTGTGTGCCGGATCGTTGCTTCCAACTCATTCCGCGACTGACCGGCGGGCGGCATGTGCAGATTCGGAAGGATGCCGATCCGCTTGGAGAGGTCCTTAATCACTGCTTCATCGTTCGAGTTCGGAATCAACTTGGACAGAGGCGGAACTGCGATTGCCGGACCAACTTCGTAATAGACCTGGCTCTGGCTGGCCGCGTTCTCTTTCGGCGCGGGCTTGGCGACAAGAACTTCTGTGTTGTCACCAACCCTATAAACGACGGCATACCATGCTACTGTGTCACGAATGACGCCTTCAGGGATATTGAATGTGGATCGGCCCATACAATAATCGACGATGTCGATGATCGCCGACTTGCCCGTTAGTGATCGCCCGGTGATGATGTTGACTGCGCCGGGCTTAAGAGACACCTCTCGTATGGCCCCGGCGCGGTTGTAGATAATGATTGAGCGTATCTGCATCGTCATGGGCGAACTCCCCACATCGCAAAAATCGTGGCAGTGTCGCCGGCGCTCGCGAGCCACCGTCCTACGAACCGCGCTCGCTGCCTACAAGCCCAGGATTCTGATTCAGTTGGCCACGGCGGCCGCCTAAGCCGTAGTTGCGGCGCCTGCAACGCCCCTTCCGGCGAGAACGTCAGTAACGCGCCATTCGCGGCAAACAGAATGGCTTCACGGGTATAAGCCGCCACCGCAGCGCAGCGTTCAGAAAAGCCGACGCGGGCTTCCTGGTGTTGTTGTATCCACGGGTGCATCTTGGTGGCGGCCGTCCCCGGAAGCGATTCTCTGGTCGCTTTGTGTAACACGATCGGGAGCAGGAGAAACACGAGTGGATACGGCATGCCGGCAGGGTTGACCTCCAAGAATCCCAGAACGCCTTCTCTAATCAGCAACGCGCAGAAAGCGGGGTTGAACAGGTGCGCAATTTCGGGTGGACGGTCATTCCAGAGTCTCATAAGGCGATACTCGGTCCGGCGAGGATATTGGAGAGTCGCTCAAAGAATCTGGGATGCCACCAAACGCTCGGTGTGGGTTTGTTCGCCAGCATGTGGAAGCTCCCTCTCATCACGTAGAGCTCAGATACGTTCGGGCGGATCCTTAAATCGGCTGTCTGCTCCATCCAATTGAAGATCTGGCGGCCAGCCCTTTTCAGTTCGATCTCGCTTACAGCGCCATCTTGTTCTTCGATCATTGCGGCGGCAAATCGCTCCCATTCATCGATCAGACGCCGCTCGTATGACTCGGCCTCATCGCCTACCAGCAGCTCTTCACGCGCCCACCGCGAACGCTGCTCATAAGCCCGGTAATAGTCCAAAATGGCCTTCTCGATTCGGGTAATGCCGACGTCGATGGCCCGAAGCTGCCTGACAAACATCCTGTTATCCGTGTGCGGGTCGACGCTGTCCGGCCTAGCGTCCAGGTAATCGATGGGCAGTGCGTTCGGCCCGAATTGCTCGGCTATCGTACGAAGCTTGTCGTACACCTCGAAGCCTGCAACGGGCGTTGGACAATCGGATCTCAATTGGTTTACGACCTTGCCGAGCCACCAGCCCTCGAGTCGTTCAAAAAGTGCGTCCCGGTGCTGTCGATCCACGGCTGCGCGAATACGGTCTCGGATCCTGTCGGCGGTGTCCGAGATGTCGGGTGATTTGTCCAAGACGTGGATTGCTTCCACGAGTCGAAACTGTTGATCGTCAGTCAAATCCGAAAATGCTGCGAACGCGGCCTTCAGGTCGTCATTCTTCGAGGACTGGGCAACCCCGCGAAGCGCGCCAAGGGCGGCGGCGCAGTCCCTCTCGCGACCAGGCCGGAGCGCTGCGGCAATCGAGTTAGCCGGGGCTTCCGCGGTGGTAATGAGAGTCAGCGTTGTGGGCGGCACCTGGATCACACCGTCTTTTACGTGTGTGCTCCAGATTCGCAGCGTTTTCCATAGTGGAGGGGACGCGTCTGTCAATCGCGCAGGGACGGAGTTGTGTTTGGTCTGCAAGAGATCGCGGGGGGTGCCATCCTGGCTCAGTACAATGTCGTCCAGCGTTTCAAGGACGACCTCCAATTCTTCGGGCCTGTCCAAAAGCAGCCAGAGTGCGTATCGCGCCTGATACAGGTAGCCCAAGCCGGATTCCTGCGCGGAGAAGTCAGGCATGATCACCCCTAATGTGGATTTCTTGCCGTTGCCTCATCCTGGAGAGCCCCCGGAAAGCGCACTGGACCGCGCGCAGGGAAATCACGCCGTCAGGGTCGGCGGCCGTTCTTCGACCGACCACGCACCCAACGGACCGCGGACTGCCGTCTTTCTCATGCACCCTCATCCGATTAGAGTCCGTTCTCCGACCAAACGCCTGGAGGGCAGGAATGACGAACTTCCCGCGTGTGTCGGCTTCGTTGGGCATAAGGCACCAAAGGCAACGAATCGCAGTAGTAGCCTGAATAAGCGTTTATATCAGTATTGCTTACAGCGCCGCAACCGTGCCACGCGAATATCCCCGTACAAAATAGACAGCCGTGCGGCAATGAGAGCCATTTCGTCCTTGCCATATTCCCGAGCCAGTTAGCCCAATTGATAGACGGGACAACGTCCATGTGGATCCAACAAAGCCCGAACGGCCCGGTCCCAGCGCTTCGGAAAGGAATAGCATTTCAGAGGATGACGAAGTCACATTCTTGTTCGGCTGGCTGGCGCATTGGAAACGGAGCAGTCTCAGGCTTGCTTTGATTCACACCGATGCGAGCCCTCGGGGCTTTCTGCTATATAAGAAGACCCTTTTCTTCGTCCTGAACGAGGAATTGGAAAGGCGGACTCGACCGCGCGCGTGCGTGTGAAAGCACGTGGAATTCCACGATTCAGAACGCCAAGGTCTGGCCGCTACCATGAACCTGGAAAAGAGGACCTCACGAGGTCCAGACCAACGTGGAAGAGCGCATGGGGTCCAAATGAGGTCCAAATCGCCTGCGTGGAAGTCTTTTGTTTCTCGCGCCGAGGTCTGTAAGTGATTGACTTGGAGACCATGGCATGGAAGAGGTCAACGGTTCGAACCCGTTCAGGTCCACCAAACTTTCTCATCACCTCACGATTCATTTCAGCGCTGGATTTGGAGTTCAGGATCTGCTCCGGCTCAGATGTCCACGTCACAGGCGCTCTGGATCGACCATCTATCTTCCGGCATCAGTATAATGCTTGCCTTATATTAGCCAGGCATTATAATTATGGTGTGGCGTGGGACGTAGAAGTGACGGATGAATTCAAAGCATAGTGGAACGGGCTCACCGAAATCGAGTGCATTTCCGTGCAGCGGGCGGTTTTTTTGCTGGAAGATCGTGACCCCAGCTTCCGTTTCCTTACAGCAGTAGAGTAAATGGTTCCAAACATCCCGCTTTGCGTGAACTGCGTGTGCAACATCAGGGGCACCCCTACCGAGTGTTGTACATATCCGATCCTCGCAGGGTGGCCCTTCTGCTATTGGGCGGCGATAAAACAGGCGATGACCAATGGTACGAGAAAAACGTACCGCGGACCGATCAGCTTAATGAAAACTATCTTGTAGAGATCGAGGAGGAAGGGAATGCCAAAGATGACAAAGTTCAGTGAGCTTCGCGAGAAAATGCGGCCTGAGGCCAGAGCCGATGCCAGACACCTCGCGGACGAGGATCTTAGGGAGATGCCACTGCATGAATTGCGCGCCGCACGCCAGTTAACACAGCAACAACTCGCACAAACATTGAACATGACCCAGGCAGCAGTCTCCCAATTGGAGCAGCGTACGGATGTCTACCTCAGCACTCTCGAGAACTTCGTTGAAGCAATGGGCGGACGGTTGGAGATGTATGCGGTATTTCCGGATGGAAAAGTGAAGCTTGGTCTGGAGCGCGAAGGGCCGTAGGCATTCGTCAATTGCTGAAAATTAGGGCTTCTGGGGGGCCATTTCTTGCGATCGAAGTGGGCCAAGCCGGATGATCAAACTCCTATCAAAACAATACGACATCACTGCACCACCAGGGTCACTCCGGATTGGCTGGAATTGGACCCAATTTTCAAAACGACCGGAACGGACTGACCCGGTGCGATCCTCTGCGGCACTACCGCGTTTACCTGCATTAGGCCATTCACAAATCCGGGAGCAGAACCGGTGTACTGAACCTGCGCTGCGACCCCTCCGATTGTCACCTGGACAGCACCCTGCGGATACTTGAGCACTCCATTTGTAACCCCACCTGTGACGCCCGCCGGCGTCGTAGCACCTTCACCGGTGGCGTAGATCTGCACGACCGAACCACGAGCGGCCGGATGAAAAGGGCCGTTTACTGTATTATCCTGGTTCAGAATGGCCGCCAAGCCTTGTCCCGAAGCGTTGGCGACGAAGACACCCGGAGCAGTGGGGAGGACGGGGACCTCCCAAGCCGCGGAACGCAATCCCTTGTATTCAATCTCGATAATCGTACTGGGTCCGCCCACTTCGTAGGGCGTGATGACATTCAGTTGGGAAACGGACCCGTATAGAATCGGTGCGGGTATGCCGTCAAACAGGACTAGCGTATTGTTCAAAACGGAGCCGACAATTCCGTTCCGATCGAGAGTCAGGGAAGCTTCAAGCTCTCCGATTCCGATGCCATGAATGGTGACGATTTCGCCCGGCGATACTCCATTCTGAATTCCGGAGGCGGCGTTTACAATGCTGCCAATCGCCGGCCTGACGAATGGTGAGGCAATCACAAGAAGGGTGACCGGAACTACCACGGAGCCGCTGGGAGCGGTGAACGTGATGCTGCCATGATAGGTACCAGGCAACATTCCGGTCTGATAGTTGACAGATACCGCAAGCGCGGCTGGTGTTACCGGAGTGAAGTTGGGGAACCCGCTGGTATTGACTCCCAGCCAACCGCCGTTTGTAGAGGTGGCCGCAATCGCGGTCACAGGGATCGGCGTGAGGCCGCTGGTCAGCGTTAAGGTCTGGTTCGCGGGAAACCCCCCGAAATTGGCCGTTGTTACAAACATAAGACTAGACGGCGTGACCGAGAGCAGCGGAGCGGTACTCCAAATATTGAGTGTTACCGGTACTTGCACCGAATTTGCAACTCCTTGTTTTGTAAAAGTAAGTTTTCCAGTGTAAGTCCCAGGCGCAAGGCCGGCCGGGTTCACGTTTACGGAGAAATGTGGCACGCCTGGGCCTGTTACCAAAGTGGCGCTCAACCAACTCCCGCCAGATTGCGTTGCCGCAACGGCTACGATCGCAACGTCGGTAAGACTCGCTAAATTCCAAAAGACATCCTGAGGTTTTGGCTGGGGATCGCCGGCTCGAACGGTGAACGATAGCATCGCTGGGCTCATGGCTAACACCGGGGGGCCGCCAGTGGTCTGTGTGTATACAGTAAGGACCTGGCTGTTGGATGGCCCCTTGATCACAATCTGTCCCGATGGGTGCCCGGTGGCGTTCGCCGAATTGAATGCAACGGTGATAGTCGATGGCGTTGTTCCTTGTGGGGGCGAGACACTCAGCCAGTTGCCGGAATCGTCCGCAGCCGCTGTCACCGAGAACGCGGCAGGATTTCCGTTGCTGAACACTTGCAGCGGCATTGAGACGGATTGCCCTACTGGCGCGGAAAGAATGAGCGCCAACTCTCCATTGATATTGTGACTGATAGAACAACAAGGGCTGCCGATAAACGATGGTGCAATGGTCAAGAACGGCTGAGTTGTCACTTGCAGCGTTACATTGACGATTGTGGGCGCGACATAATCGCCGGATGGACTGAGCGTAATTGCGGCCTGGTAGATGCCGGCCGTCAATGCGGTGGGGTGCACCGCTACAGAAAGGGTGGCGGGCGTCATTCCTTGCGAGGGCGTCACCTTTAGCCAAGCGCCTCCGGCTATGGTAGAAATCGAAACAGTAAAACTGAAAGCATCGGGAAAACTGAGCGGATCGGCGGCTTGCACGGAGATCTGTTGCGCGGGAGGCACGGCCGTACCAGCCTGGAGCGAAAAAGACAAGTCCCCCGAAGTCGTTAATTTCGTTGCCGGACCATGGGGCGCTACCAATGCCGCGGTAAAGGAGGAGGTTCCGGAGGAGGATGCGGTCGTAAACTCCAACATTCGGACAGGCGCGGAGGAGACAAGCTGAACGGATAGACTTCGTTGAAGTGAGGCGAACTTTGGGGAGAGGTAATACCCGCCGGCTGGAATCGTCGTGTCGCCCTGCTTTTGTGCGCCACCTCTCGAAAATGCTGCCGTGTACGTAAGATGCACGGGAAATGAGTTCTGGTTTTGCACTGCTACATAGGTATCGTCCAGAACATACATCGCACCGAATTGGTAGGCCGCCAGGGGAAATATAGGATAGACATCGCTTGGCAGTTCGCCTACCGCGGTATCAACGGGCAAGGCGCAGATATAATCCACGCGCGACCCATCGGTATTTTCCACACGGAATTGTTTGCCAGTCATTTCAGCCGGGCCGCCCAAAGTAAGCTCTATATTCCCCGGGTCAGTGATTCGAACCGCGGATATAAGGACGCTATCGGTAGACACGATCGTCCCGCTGTTGAATCCCGTTCCTATGATATTTATGACGGAATTTGCAGGCAATGTGGATCCGCCCATCGATATGGTTTGGATGGATAGGCTCCCTCCGATATGCAACAAGCCGGGGCGGATCGAGTATGGTAAACTAACACCCGACAAATCCTTGAGGGACGACTTACTCGGGTCGACTGTAACTGCGTAATCCTTCCCGGCTGGGGCGCCCGGATGGATGGTTAGGACGATCGTGAGGATTGGCAGTCCGGGCAGACGTCCTAAGCCGCCTGACGGGGCATTGAATTGCGCGTCCACATGCAAACCTTGAACTGTCACGAGACCCCATTGGTCGCCTGCGGCGCTGTATGCATTGGCCGCGCTCACCCCGCCGAAGACAGCGGGGTCGAAGTCCATAACAATTCTGCCGCTCAGAATCGCCGCAGGAGCAGCGAGCGAGATCTTGAATTGAGCCGTGGTTCCCGCCGGGGCCGTCTCATTCGATACAACAAGCTGCATCGGTTGGGCGAAGGCAGGCAACGAGAACACTGCGCACATGAAAACGATTGCTGGAATGAGTGGTGCATAGGCCTTTGTTGGTTGCATTGGCAATAATGCGGCAATTACAGTGCCAAGGGTGCTACGATTGCGCTCTGTGTTGGCTCCTTCACCCAGTAATTGAAGTTAGAAGGCAACCTTCCGCCCCACATACCGGCCGGAGTAACTTGGAGTTGTTCATGCTCGTAACGAGATTCAGCCACTTGACCGAGTGTGGTCATATAGAGGGGGGTCAACGTTTCAATGCGTCATCGCATAAACGATGTAATTAATACCCAGGCGGATGGCCAGGTTTGCGCATCGTTCCGGGTACCTCGGATCGTCGGCCCACTCCCATGCGTCGCCGATGTCCGAGTTGTATGAGATCGCAACCATGAGGCGGCCATTGTCGTCGTAGATGCCACGCCAGTGGGCGCCTTTTCCATCGTCGGGCCCGGTGGCATGAATGGGCCGCTTGTAGCCTCGCCGCAAGTGGGCCCAGCCGGGCACCTGGACGCGATCGTCCAAGTCGTAAACAGTGTGGAACGCGGCGTCCACATCCGGGATATCCACGATCTGCCTGTCTGGAAACGTCAACTGCATGGTGCGGGCGAAGACCTCCCACTCATACTGGCCGTGCAGGTCGTCGGCCATGAAGAAACCGCCGCGTAGCAGGTATTCGCGCAGGACTCGGGATTGCGGTTCGGTCAGGCCCCATTCGCCGACCTGAACGGCGTAAATCCACGGCCAGTTGAAGACATCGTCCGAGTCAAGATCGACCACCTGTTCCACCGAACGTGTGTGAATGCGGGTCAGCCGCCGGACGGCGAGGGAGAAGTGACGATCGGCACGCGGGTAGTCCTGCGTCCATAGCGAAAGGCCCTGCCGGTAATCACCCTGGTAGCGCGGGTAATAGCCGTCGTCGAGACCGCCGCCCGGGAACATCAGGCGGGCAAAGGCCCACTCCGTCTTTTCCTGGTAGTCCGCGGGAAGCGCCATCTCGCCGACGCTGTATTCGACGCCGGGGAATTCGCGAAACGGCCGCTGAAAGGCGTAGAGCGAGACGATCACGGCGAGACCGCACACAGCGAGCCGGACTGGCCTATTCCATTGCATCGATCTGCCCTTTCACCAACGATACCACCCTGGCCAGTGAAGATTCGCGCACCGCGGGCGATGCTGTCCTGATCAATGAACCGTGCCGTGCAGACTGCGCAACTGGACGCCCGGATGCATTGCCTTCAGAAATATAGCAATCGGAGGAGATCAGACAGCGTGCTCCGGGCGGGACGATGCCATTTATTGAGCCATAAAATGGGGTATTGGGAACACTTGGGCAGTTGCGCGCATGGTGAGTGGCGCGCTATCGTAGAGAATTACCCTGGGAGATATAAGAACTACCCAAATGGCCAAGAAGTGCGTCCTTATCACCGGCAATACCGGGGAGGAGATATTGAACCGCGCCGCACAACAGGACCCATCATTGGATGGGTGTTACCATCCGGCCGCTCAGAGTTTTGTCAATTATTCTCCCGGCAATGAGGTCTCTACGTTCAACACCAATATCAACAGCGAATACCATGCTCCCGGGGCGTTGAACGGATAGGTCCCTGCGTGTTGGCCAATCTGACCGGGCTGATGACGTCAGATCGTGATTTTTCGAAAGTGAGGGCGTTCCCGAGGACGTCAGGTGAGCTTCCATTATGAAAGTTGTCATACTATGCGGGGGTCAAGGAACCCGGTTACGAGAAGAAACTGAATTTCGTCCAAAGCCAATGGTTGAGATTGGCGGAAGGCCGATTCTGTGGCATATTATGAAGCGCTATGCCAGTTATGGGCTCAACGAATTCGTGCTTTGCCTTGGCTATCGCGGTAACATGATCAAGGAATACTTCCTCAATTACGAAGCCATGAACAACGACTGCACGGTTCGGTTGGGCACCCGGAATCAGATCACTTACCATGGCGAACATGCAGAGAGCGGGTTCACCGTCACCCTTGCGGACACTGGCGCCGATTCGATGACCGGGGGCCGGTTGAAGCGTGTTGAGAAGTACGTGGATGGGGACGAGTTCCTCTTAACCTATGGGGATGGACTCTCAAACGTGGACATCGGCCGTTTGTTGGACTTCCACCGCTCACATGGCCGGCTCGCGACTGTCACCGCAGTAAGGCCCAATTCACGATTTGGGTTGATGGACCTGGCTCCGGATGGCGGTGTCTCACAGTTTTTAGAGAAGCCGGTTTTGGAAGGATGGGCCAATGCGGGGTTCTTCGTTTTGAATCGTAAAGTCTTTAATTATCTCTCTGGCGACAGCTGCATTCTTGAGCGGGATCCCATGGAGCAATTAACAAAGGAAGGCCAGCTCGTAGCCTACCGCCATGAAGGATTTTTCTTTGCCATGGATACCTACCGCGAGTATAAGTATTTGAATGAACTTTGGGATTCCGGCGAAGCCCCATGGAGTCGCGGGAATGAATAACGCATTCTGGAAACATCGTCCAACGCTGGTAACTGGGGCGACAGGTTTAGTGGGTGGCTGGCTGGTAAAACGGCTCGTAGCGGCCGGAGCCGACGTGGTGTGCCTGGTAAGAGATTGGGTTCCCCAAAGTGAACTGGTGCGGTCCAAGGACATTGAAAAAGTTAAGGTCGTCCGAGGCGACATTTGCGACCAGGCGATACTTGAGCGGGCGCTTGGAGAGTTCGAAATCGACACAGTGTTTCATCTGGCCGCCCAAACGATTGTGGGGATAGCCAACCGGAATCCGGTCTCAACTTTTGAGTCGAATATTCAAGGCACATGGGCAGTTCTGGAGGCAGCGAGAAGAAGTCCCGGCGTGAAACAGATCGTTCTGGCATCCTCTGACAAAGCCTACGGCGATCAGCCGGTATTGCCTTACGACGAAGACGCACCGCTGGAAGGCCGTCATCCCTACGATGTCAGCAAGTCGTGCGCGGACCTGATTGCCCAGGCCTACGCCAAGACCTACAATTCTCCGGTGGGCATCACACGATGCGGAAACTTTTATGGCGGCGGCGATCTGAACTGGAGCCGGATTGTTCCTGGAACTATCCGCGCATTGCTGGCTGGTCAGCGTCCGGTTATCCGGTCCGATGGCAGTCTGATCCGCGACTACTTCTACGTGGAAGATGGCGCTGCCGCATACATGCTGCTGGCGGAGAAACTCGCCGCCGACCCATCGTTGCGGGGCCACGCATTTAATTTCTCAAACGAAATACAGGTTACGGTTCTTCAGCTTGTGGAAGCTCTGACCAAAGCCATGGGTTCCGATCTCAAGCCGGATGTCCGTAATGAGGCTCAGAATGAGATCCAACATCAATACCTGAGCGCGGCCAAGGCCCGCCGCATGCTCAATTGGGAACCCTTATTTACCCTGGATAAGGCGCTCGTTCAAACAGTGGATTGGTACAAGGAGTTTTTGAAAAGTGAATGAACGTGCAGCACAGCTTCGTGCACAAATACTGGACCTGGCTGCGGAGTTTCAAAGAGAACAGTTTCCTGAAAAGCCGTTCGTAGCAGGACAGTCGCCAGTATTGGTTTCGGGCAAGGTTTTGGACTCTGCCGATATGCGGAACCTGGTGGACTCTTCGCTCGATTTTTGGCTCACAACGGGCCGGTTTGCTCAGGATTTTGAACGCCAGTTCGCCAGATATTTCGGTCTGCGCAGCGCTACTTTGGTGAATTCCGGATCTTCGGCGAACCTTGTTGCACTCTCCTGCCTGACATCACCCAGGCTTGGCGACCGCCAGTTGAAGCCTGGTGACGAAGTCATCACTGTGGCAGCTGGTTTTCCAACCACTGTAAATCCGATTATTCAAAACGGATTGGTGCCTGTTTTCCTCGACGTCACGCTGCCGACCTGCCAGGTGGATGTCAGGCAACTCGATGCCGCACTGACCGGCAAAACCAAAGCGATCATGATCGCCCATACGCTGGGCAATCCTTTCGATCTTAAAACCGTCAGCGAATTCGCCAAGAAACACAAGCTCTGGCTGATTGAAGATTGTTGCGATGCGCTAGGCGCAACGTTTGAAGGCCGCAAGGTTGGCACGTTCGGCGATTTGGCCACCTTCAGTTTTTATCCCGCACACCACATTACGATGGGCGAAGGCGGTTGTGTCATCACTGACTCGCCGTTGCTTAAAGTGCTGGTGGAATCTTTCCGGGACTGGGGCCGCGATTGCTGGTGCGAACCGGGGAAAGACAACACCTGCGGCAAGCGGTTCGATTGGCAACTTGGTGAGTTACCCTGTGGCTTTGACCATAAATACACCTACTCTCATATCGGCTACAACTTGAAGTTGACCGATATGCAGGCCGCAATCGGATTGTCGCAGCTGCAGAAACTGCCGGGATTTATCGAAGCAAGACGGCGTAACTTTCAGCGTCTTCACGCTGGGCTTCAAGACGTGCAAGAGTTTTACAGCTTGCCACAAGCCACCGCCGGATCGGAACCCAGCTGGTTCGGGTTTCCAATGGCGGTGCGGAAGGACGCTCCCTTTCAGCGCGACCGGCTGATCCGGTATCTGGACGAAAACAAGATTCACACCAGGCTCGTATTCGCGGGCAATCTGATTCGGCAACCGGCCTATAAAGATGTGAAATACCGGAAGGTATCGGATCTGAGTGAGTCCGATTTTGTGATGAACCAGTCGTTTTGGATTGGTGTGTATCCTGGGTTGGGAGTCGAAGCGATCGATTACACGGTGGATGTTCTCCACAAGGCCACTCACGATTTAGCGTAAACAAACATGAAAGCATCCGATTATATTGCCTTAGCTCTTGAACGCAAGGGTGTGCGATTTGTTTTTGAGCTGTCTGGGGGGATGATCACGCACATGCTGGATTCATTGAATGTGCGAAACAGCATTCGTGTTATCAGCATGCACCATGAACAGGGCGCTGCGTTTGCCGTCGATGGTTGTGGGCGCATGACAGGGGTTCCGGCGGTGGCGATGGCAACCAGTGGTCCCGGCGCAACAAATCTCTTGACTGGCATTGGAAGCTGCTATTTTGATTCTAGCCCGGCCGTTTTTATCACCGGCCAAGTCAACACATTTGAGCAAAAGAAAGACCGAGCCATACGCCAGCTCGGTTTTCAGGAAACCGATATCGTGAGTATGGCCCGGCCGATCACAAAAGCGGCCTGGATGCTGGAACGGGCCGAGGATCTTCCAGGGATGTTGGATCGCGCATTTGCCTTGGCGGTGGCGGGGCGCCCGGGACCGGTTCTGGTCGATATCCCGATGAATCTCCAAAGGGCCAATATTGAGGACAAGCTATTCCATCCAGAGGTTGCCGCCGCGGAGCCCGGTTCGATAAAGGCTGGAGTGGCTCGAGTGCTTGCCGCTTTGGAAGCAGCGCAAAGGCCACTGGTTCTTGCGGGCGGCGGTGTCCGCGCTGGCCAAGCTTCGGCGGAGTTCCGGAAAGTCATTGAGGCATTGGGCGTACCAGTGGTAACTTCGCTCATGGCTGTCGATTTACTGCCCTTTGGGCATCCATTGCGAGTGGGTCTGATCGGAAGCTATGGCAACCGGTGGGCCAACCTGGCGCTGAGCCAGTGCGATCTTTTATTGGTACTTGGAAGCCGCCTCGATGTCAGGCAAACTGGCTCTCAGACCGAGGAATTCAAGGCAGGCCGGACCATTATTCACGTCGACTGTGAACCTGGCGAAATCAACAACCGCATTACCGGTTGCGAAGCGGTGGAATCGGAGTTGCAACCGTTTTTGGCGGGTATGGAAGATGCGCTCCCGAAGGCATCCTCAGCCGCAAATTTTACAGCATGGATCCAGACAATCGAAGACCTACGCAAGCAATGGCCGGATACAGCTGAGCTGGCGAACCATCCAGGCATCAATCCCAATGTTTTCATGCATCAACTGTCGGCGCATTCCGGCGCGGCGTCAGCCTACGTTGTAGATGTTGGTCAGCACCAAATGTGGGCAGCTCAATCACTGGAGCCAGGAAACAATCAGCGCATTTTGACATCCGGCGGCATGGGTTCGATGGGTTTTGCGTTGCCTGCTGCTGTCGGCGTAGCGCTTAGTTCCGGAAGCCCTGTTGTTGTTATTGCTGGCGATGGTGCGTTTCAATGCAATATCCAGGAACTGCAAACGGTTATCCGCCTGAAACTACCCCTCAAAATGGTGGTCATCAACAACGGTTGCCACGGCATGGTCAGACAGTTCCAGGAAACCTATTTCGATGCCCGGTATCAATCGACCTACTGGGGCTACTCGGCTCCTGACTTTTCGCACGTTGCCCAAGGCTACGGCATTCAAGGAAAAACAGTAGCTAAGGCAGAAGACGTGGACCAGGCTCTGCAATGGCTTTGGGAGGACCCGCTGGAGCCCAAACTACTTCAGGTGATGGTGGATCTTATGGCTAACGCCTATCCCAAAATCGCATTTGGGAAGCCGATCAGCGAGATGGAGCCACTCAGCAAGCCAACGGAGATGGAGAGCACTTAACAGATGTCCGCTCTGGGTTCTTCATTCGCGGCCGGCAGATTGCTTGTCATAGGCTACATCTACGCGAAATGGGCTGTGAAATGACCCTGAACCCTTTGGCGAAGGACCTGGAGCATGTGCTAGTGCACACGCGCGATTTGTGGGAAGAAGTGCGAGGCGGCCGCATTTTTGTATCTGGCGGAACAGGATTCTTCGGGTGTTGGTTGCTCGAAAGCTTTGCCTGGGCGAATGCTCAACTCAATCTGGATGCATCGATGGTGGTGCTTACCAGAAATCCTGAAGCATTTGAACGCAAGGCTCCCCATCTTACATCAAATCCCTCCATAAATTTCCAGGTTGGGGACGTTCGATCCTTCGATTTTCCCGACGGGCAATTTCGCTTTATCATCCATGCCGCCACGGATACGACTGCGCATGACACTCCGGAAGCCCAGATCGACATGTTCGATACGATCATCGGAGGGACTCGCCGCATGCTCGACTTTGCCAGGCATTGCGGCACGGCCAAACTGCTGTTTACCAGTTCCGGGGCCGTTTACGGAAACCAGCCGGCGGAGATCGCGCACTTACCGGAGCAATTTCCGGGTGGTCCCGACGTGACGGACCGCCGTTCCGTTTATGGCGAATCGAAGCGCATGGCAGAGATGCTTTGTAACTTGTATTCGGCAAAATATGGGACTGACTGTAAGATCGCACGCTGTTTTGCCTTCGCTGGCCCCTACCTGCCATCGGATGGCCACTTCGCCTTCGGGAGCTTTATTCGAGATGCTTTGCGCGGGAACTCAATTCTAGTTAAAGGGGATGGCACCCCATACCGCTCCTATCTGTACGGGGCTGATCTAGCGATCTGGCTTTGGACCATTCTTTTTCGTGGGCGGAGTTGCAGGCCGTATAATGTTGGTTCGGAGTGCGCGGTCAGCATTGCGGATCTAGCTCTTCAGATTGCTCAGACGGTGGCGCCAGACCTCAAGGTTGAAGTCGCATGCAAACCGGTTCCAGGGCAACTTCCGGCGCGTTATGTGCCCTCGACGGAGCGTGCGCGGACCGAGTTGGGGTTGCAGGAATACGTCGACCTGAAAGAATCGATCGTAAGAAGTGCCAACTGGCATAGTCAAGTGGCTGGGGCAGAAATAATATGAAACTGATAAGCGTGGTGACTCCTTGCTACAACGAGGAGGCAAATGTTAAGGAAGTTGTGGAGAGAGTCCGCGCCGTCATGGCAGGCTTCCCGGCATACAGCTACGAACATATTTTTATTGACAATGATTCCACCGATTCCACGGTGGCTGTTCTGAAGGAGCTTGCCTGCCAGGACCGAAACGTAAAGATCATCGTGAACAGCAGGAACTTTGGGCACTTGCGTTCCCATGTACACGGAATTTACCAGGCTGCTGGCGATGCAGTTATGCTGCTGTTCTCCGATCTTCAGGATCCACCGGAATTGCTGAAGGACATGCTGCTTGAGTGGGAACGGGGCACGCTCATCGTTCTTGCAATTAAGAACACGAGTGACGAGAGTGGCTTAATGTTTGCGATTCGCACGGCATACTACCGCCTTGTCGCGCGACTGGCGGACATTCAGGTTTTCGAGCACTTTACCGGCTTTGGGCTGTATGACCGCAAAGTAATTGACATACTGAAAACTCAGTTTCGCGACCCGTATCCGAACTTTCGGGGCATGATTGCTGAAGTCGGATTCAAGCACGTCAAGGTCTTCTACAACCAGAAGCGCAGGTCGCGTGGAATCACGAAGAACAACTTTTATACTCTGTACGACCTGGCGATGCTGAGTATAACGAACCTGTCTAAGGTGCCGCTGCGGGTGTTTACATTTAGTGGATTCGCTCTTTCATTGCTGAGCTTACTAACGGCATTGTTTTACCTGGTGTATAAACTGGTGTTCTGGAACAGTTTTTCCGTAGGAACGGCTCCTGTTGTGATCGGAGTGTTTTTCCTGATTTCCATCCAATTGATTGGCTTGGGGATCGTGGGAGAGTACATTGGATCCATTCACACAATGGTCCAGGACCGGCCTCTGGTGATTGAGAAGGAGCGAGTTAATTTTGATTCCACAAATTTTGAATCGAACATATCGAAGCCACACGAGACGCGCAAATGATTTGCTAGAGCATGCTTTGTGTATCATCATCCGCTTTGGTCATTATTAGACTGGTGTTAGTGTGAGGAAGCTCTCTGGAGAGCGCCAGCTTCGTCTGCGATACTTTTTGCCGATGCGACCCCAGGTTTAATGCGCACTTCTTGAATGACTCCGTTGAAGGGCCGATTCCTCATTACCCAATTGCCAATTGTAAGTGGGTAGTCGCTCGCCGAAAGGTCAGCGGCCAAAGCCTTCTCAGCAACGCGTCTTCCATCGAGATAGAGGCTCACTTGGCGTTTATCCTTGGTTATCGCAAGATAATGAGTAGATCCAGGGGAGATCGAAAACTCGCCTACTGGCATCCAGGCCTTCCCATTCCCGAAGGCAAGTGAATAGTAATTTGTTCTTTTGTCCACCTGTTCGACGGTGAAGCCCTGAAACCCTCCCTTGCCGGGATGGTTGCTGATGATTGTGGCATACTGAACCTGCGTATTCGCGGGGTGGACGATCAATTCTAACGTGAAGGATTCAGGAAGTTGGAGTGTGTTGGGTAACGCTAAGAATTGCGCCCCCTGCGGGTCAAGACTCTTATGAAGAAGTGAAGGTCCAATCCCGTTGAGTAGCAGTAGTTTCCGCGACTCACCCAGTAGTCGCCGGGTATCCTTAAGTATAGTCTCTTCCGGTTTTGTATTCTTGGAGATTAGGACTTCTTCGATCCAACCGTTAAAGGAACGATCATGGCCTTTCCAATTGCCGATCAGAACCGGATGTCGGCTTTGCGCAATGGCCTCAGGCAGAACCTTTTTAGAGACGGCATCCCCGTTCACGTACAATCGGGCCTCCCTGTCTTTGACCTGAAGCGAAATGTAATTTCGACGGCCCGAAAGTAAAGCAAAGTTGCCGATCTGCATCCATCCCTTGCCCGTTCCGAACACCGCTGCATACTGGTTCGCCGGGGCATTCACTCCCTCAATCGCGAGCCCAGTAGAATCAGACCAATGGTTACTGATGATCTCGGCATTCGCCCCTTGTGAATCACCGGGAACAACCAGAACTTCGATTGACATCTCGCTTTCGAAGTTTATAGAGGGGAATTCGGCGCCGTTCCCGAGATCTCCACTTTGATAGCCGGTATGTAATAGCTCTGCCCCTGCCGTATGAAGCTCAAATGCTTCCCTGCTCTTCGGTACCGAAATGGCCGATACCTTGCCCTCCGCAGTGATCTCTCCTCGAAGTGACAGCGCATCAAAAGCAGTGGCTCCTCTCAAAGACACCAATTTCCATTCGCGGCCTTCCTTAATCGTTTGCAATTCGCGGCTCAAGCGAAAAGCGTTCGAGCCGGACTTCTGCAATACACTCCTTCCAGAAACCGCCGCGGTCAAACGTTGAGCCGAATCGGGAAAACGAAAAAACGTAGTCACATCGTTGGTGACTAGCCCCTGTATTGCGCCATTTGCTTGATATGCCCGCTGGACACGAGCCAGTAGGACTGCGCCTGTTCCCGCCGTGAGGTGGCGTATTTGTATTGTGTATACAGGAATATCGGGAGCGAAATCGCAGACCTGCTGATTCATGACAGGTGCACAAAGTCCACCGGCAGTTTGGAATATGGGCGTGAGGTCTCGCGTTTGATTCATTTGGTAGACCGGGAAACGGATGCCCGTCTGCCCAACATACTCAGCAGCGTTGTCCCAGGGCTCATTGCCGTTCACCAAAAGAACGCCTGATGGGGCTACTCCCGTCAACAAGCCTCGGGCCAATGCTTCCTCCACCAAAACTCTCGGACTCCAAACCGCCTCATTCATTGCTCTCGCAACGAGCCAGTTGTTTCGGAAGTTGAGACTCAATAAAAGTAGCCAAAATACCCCTGCTGTGGGCACTGCCCATTCTCCATCGGTCCGCACCCGAGTTAACCAGTGGTACATCTTTTCCATCGCCACGGCTAAAAGAAAGCATAGACCAAAATAAGCCATGTATACTGGCAGATATGCATCGCCCCACGGCTGCATGTAACAGTTCAGGTACCTTGGTCGAATTAGCTGGACAAAACCAGCCTGATCGTTTATCGTAGGGTGGATGAGTGCGGAGCCAACTCGCGGCAGAGGCCAATCCAGAGCAGCGGCAAATCGCCATGAGCACACCAACCAGAGTGGTCCGGAACGATGGCAACATGAAAGCGAGCGGCTTGAGCGCGAGAATGAAGCCCTTCGGCGTAAGTTAATCGATCGCGAAAAACAAATCGCGGATGCCGAAAAACAAATCGCC